>NZ_JCAQOZ010000009.1:0-180500 GCF_059567945.1 Paraburkholderia sp. BGA-UO-ETr-F12
GCATTCTGCCGCAACCAGCCCTCTCTCAGCTTACTTCTTCAAGGCACGTCAAGTATTCGCTTCGCCGGGCTGGCGCCCGTACTTGACCCGCCAACCCACCCACTGAGAATTGAAAAGAGGCCAAAAACTCAAATCCTCATTCCTCCGCATCATGCTCAATCACAAACCGCCTCAAATAAGCCAGCACAGCGGCTTCCACCCCCCGATGATCGGCCGTGCTCTTTGACCCGGCATTCTCCTCGTCGCCAAACAACGCCGGCGGCGCATCGTGCACATCCACTTCCTGCCCTTCACGAAACACGCGAATCTCGTGAACGTCTTCAGCATATTCGGCAACCCAATGCACACCCTCGATATGCGCGCCCGCGCGAACGGTAGGTATCTTCATGGACGTCTCCCGTCGGGCCGGACCACGGCGCCAACCCTTGCCATCACGATACGCCGTCCAGACGCCATGCGCGAGCGTCACAAGGCAACTTCCCCAACTTTCGCTGCACCGCAACGAGCCTCCCCATGCCTAACCATGCGGCCGTCGACGCCCATACCGATGCCCGCCGCATCACATAAAAAAGTGCCAAATCTTCAGTAAATACCTCCTCGAACCACATCGGCCCTTGCGGCACACAACCCCGGCACACGCGTTGCTCAGTCCACAGAGTCAACAGCTAACCGGAGAACTGTCATGCCCGAGCAGAAAACCATCAAGCGTGCCCAAGCCGATAAGCGTGCCGGCAAGGCATCAAGTACCCAGGCCGGCGAATTCATCAAGGAGCAGGTCGACAGGGTGCGCGCCGGCAAGCACGGTGTGAGATCGGCCAGGCAGGCCATAGCAATCGGTCTGTCAGAAGCGCGCCGTGCAGGCGTTGCGGTGAAGTCGCCGAAGAAGGGCACGGCCAGCGAGGCAACCCGCAAGAAAGCAGCGAAAGATAACGCGGCGGGTCAGCACAAAAGCACGGCGAAAAAGAGCGCGAACGGCGAATCGGCAGCGAAACGCTCACGTGCCGCAACCAACGCATTGAAGCGTGAAAGCACCGCCGGTGTATCGCGCACGGCTTTGTCGAAGCAAACGAAGTCGGCCGCAGCCAAACGTCCAGCGGCGAGCCGTTCCGCAGCAGCGAAGAAAGCCGCCGCGACGAAGGGTGCCGCGGGCCGCTCGGCCGCAGCGAAGAAAGCTGCGCACACCAGGGCTACCCGCGCGCATCATTGAAGTAAGGGAGTACTTGACCAGACGTGCGGCGCATGATGGAAACCGGCCGCACTGTGTCGATGCCTCGCACCCGAGAGAGGATCGATGTCGGCCCACGCAAGGTGGGCAGCGAAGCGGCGCGCGCACCCCACGCGCGCCGCCCCTTTCCACGAGCCCTGCTTACTGCACGGTCGCCAGCACGTCGCCCACGGTCTTGAAGATGTGCGCGATCTGCTCTTCGTCGATGATGAGCGGCGGCGAGAACGCGAGGATGTCGCCGGTAAAGCGCACCAGCACGCCCGCCTCGAAGCACTTCACGAACGCTTCGTAAGCTCGCGCACCCGGCGCGCCGTCGCGCGGCTCGAGTTCGACGCCCGCGATCATGCCGAGGTTGCGCACGTCCTTCACATGCTTGGCGCCCCGCAGCGAGTGAGCCGCGGCTTCGAACTTCGGCGCCATCGTCGCAGCGCGCTCGAACAGGCCTTCGCGGCGATACAGGTCGAGCGTCGCAACCGCAGCGGCGGTCGCGGCCGGATGGGCCGAATACGTGTAGCCGTGGAACAGTTCGATGGCGCCCTGTGCGCCGCTGTTGACGATCGAGTCATGAATCGTGCGGCTCGCGGCCACTGCGCCCATCGGGATCGAGGCGTTGTTGATCGCCTTGGCCATCGTGATCAGGTCCGGCGTCACGCCGAAGTACTCGCTCGCCGTTGCCTTGCCGACGCGGCCAAAAGCGGTAATCACTTCGTCGAAAATCAGCAGGATGCCGTGCTTCGTGCAAATTTCGCGCAACTTCTGCAGATAGCCTTGCGGCGGAATCAGCACACCCGTCGAGCCGGCCACCGGTTCGACGATCACGGCGGCAATCGTCGACGCATCGTGCAGCGTGACAATGCGCTCGAGTTCGTCGGCGAGATGGGCGCCCCAGGCGGGCTGGCCTTTCGAAAACGCGTTGTGTTCAAGGTTGTGCGTGTGCGGCAGGTGATCGACCGCCGGCAGCAACGCGCCGGAGAAGGTCTTGCGGTTCGGCGCGATACCGCCGACCGAAATGCCGCCGAAGCCCACGCCGTGATAGCCGCGCTCGCGCCCGATCAGACGGGTGCGCTGACCTTCGCCGCGCGAACGGTGGTACGCCAGGGCGATTTTCAGGGCGGTGTCGACCGATTCGGAGCCGGAGTTCGTGAAGAAGATCCGGTCGAGGCCGTCCGGCATCAGTTCGGCGACTTTGGTGGCCGCTTCGAACGCCAACGGGTGGCCCATCTGAAAGGTCGGCGCGAAATCGAGCGTCGACAATTGTTCGGTAATCGCCGCCACGATTTCGTCGCGGCCGTGGCCGGCGTTCACGCACCAGAGACCGGCGCAGCCGTCGAGCACTTCACGCCCGTCCGTGGTGCGGTAATACATGCCTTTGGCCGATTCCAGCAGGCGCGGCGCGGCCTTGAACTGGCGGTTGGCGGTAAACGGCATCCAGAAAGACGACAGATCGTCGATGACGGGGCGCGAAGTCATGGTGTTCTCCTCGAAGTGGTCCCCCAAGGGACTTCCGTTGGGGCATAGCCAAAACTGTAGCGTTCGCGGTTTAATGGCGGCATAAACAGTTGACGCGGTGTGGCGCTAACTGTGTTGGTGGAAACGCGATAACTGTGCCGACTCCTCACTTCTGACCATGATCGAATTACAACTGGAGCGCGACCGGCGCGCCGCGCCTACGCTCGTCGAGCAGGTGGTGCAGGGCTTCGCGAGCGCGATCGAAGCGCAGTCGCTGCGCGCGGGCGCGCTGTTGCCGTCGGTGCGGCAGTTGGCGCAAAGCCACGAACTGAGCACCTTCACGGTCACGGAGGCCTACAACCGTCTTGTTTCGATGGGCCTTGTAGTGGCGCGGCGCGGCTCCGGTTATCGGGTCGCGGCGCGCGCGCAGTCGGCACGGGCCGCTCCGACCGACTGGCAACCGCCGAGCCTGACCGCGACCTGGCTGCTGTCCGACGTGTTCGCCGACCATTCGGTGCCGATCAAGGCGGGCGGCGGCTGGCTGCCGAACGAGTGGATCAACGAAACGGGTTTGCAGCATGCGCTGCGGGCCATGAGCCGGGTGCCGGCGGCACGGCTCGGCGACTACGGGCATCCGTACGGTTTCGCGCCGCTGCGCGAGCGGATCGCCGAGCAGCTCGACCGGCGCGGTTTGCCGGTCGACGTCTCCAACGTGCTGCTCACGCAGGGCGCGACGCAAGGGCTCGATCTGATCGTGCGCACCTTGCTGCGTGCGGGCGACGCCGTGATCGTCGAAGATCCGGGCTATTGCAATCTGCTGCAGATTCTCAAGCTCGCGGGGCTGGTCGTGCATGGCGTGCCGCGCACGCCGGCGGGCGTCGATACCGACGTGCTCGAGGCGCTGGTCGCGCAACACAAGCCGAAGGCGATTTTCGTCAACACCACGCTGCAGAATCCGACCGGCGTGACGTTCGGCATGTCGGCGGCGTTCCGTCTGTTGCAGATCGCCGAGCGTCAGCGCATGTGGGTGATCGAAGACGATGTCAGCCGCGAGCTGGCGCCGTCCGGCGCGCCTCTGTTTGCCGCGATGGAAGGCTTGCAGCGCGTGCTCTACGTAGGCGGTTTTTCGAAGACGGTGACGCCGGGACTGCGCTGCGGCTATGTGGTCGCCGAGCGGGCGGTGCTGCGCGAACTGGCGCGCACGAAGATGGCGGTGGGGTTGACCTCGTCGGAAGCGATCGAGCGGATCGTCGATAAGGTATTGCTCGAAGGGCGCTATGCGCGCCACGTCGAAGCCGTGAACGAGCGGCTCAAGCTCGCGCACGCAACCGTCGAAGAGCGGCTCGATTCGCTCGGTCTCGAACTGTTTCACCGGCCGCGAGCCGGCCTGTTTCTATGGGCGCGGCTGCCGATCGAGGCGGAACGCGCGGGCGAAGTGGCGACCGCCGCGCTCACGCATGGCATCTGGCTCGCGCCCGGCTCCTACTTCCGTCCCGACGATGCGCCGAGCGCCTGGTTCCGTTTCAACGCGCCGTATTCGACCGACGACGCGCTGTGGCGCTTCATCGAACGAATCGGGCGCGGCGAGATCTAGCCAGCCGCGCTCGTGCTTGCGCACGTACTCAGGCGGACAGGCCGAGCACCTTCAGCGCGATCGGATACAGCGAGAGCACCAGCAGCAGCGCCATCGCCACGTTGAAAATGCGCAAGCGCTTCGGGTCCGACAGCACGCGCCGCATCGCGGTGCCGAACCCGGCCCACAGGCAGATGCACGGAAAACCGATCACGTAAAAGATCGCGGCCATCGCGATCGCGTTCATGCTGGCGCTCTGGCTCAGATGGATCGTGGTGGCGGCCGTCAGCACCATCATCCACGCTTTCGGATTGACCCACTGGAACGCGATAGCTTCATAAAACTTCATGGGCCGGTGATCGCCTTTCTTGACCTTCAGTTCACCCGACGTGCCGATTTTCCACGCGAGATACAGCAGATACGCGACGCTTGCGACTTCGAGCACCGTGTACAACACCGGGAAGTGCACGAAGGCTTCGCCCAGACCAATGCCTACCGACAGCATCAACAGAACAACCCCAGCACTGATGCCGGAGAGATGCGGCAGCGTGCGGCGAAAGCCGAAGTTGACGCCCGAGGCGAGCAGCATCGTATTGTTCGGACCGGGCGTGATCGTGGTGACGAGCGCGAACAGGATGCCGGCGGGCAGCGCGCTGAGACTGAGGTAGGACATCATGGGTGGCTCGGGGGCGATCAGTAAAACGTATGGAGCATTCTAGCGAAGCATTCCGGTACAGTACCTGTACGGTTTGTGGGATGGTGTCCGGTACAGGAGAGCGATGCTGGAAGCGGCCCGGGTAGCGGCACTAAACTGAACGCGTGGCCTGGACGGGAGAACGTCATGCGTCTCGTTGACTGGAACATCCAATGGGGGCGCGGTGTGGATGGCCGCGTCGACCTCGCCCGCATCGTGCGCGAAGCAGGAGCGCTGTGCGATTTCGACATTCTTTGCCTTCAGGAAGTCACGCGCGGTTTTCACGAGGGTCCCGCCGCGGGCGGACTGGCGGGCGGCCCCTGCGCCGATCAATTCGCCGAGCTGGCCGCGTTGCTGCCCCACGCACAGGTGTTCGACGTAATCGGCTCCGATCTTCCGCCACTCGGGAATGGGCGGCAGCGGCGCCAATTCGGCAATGCAATCGTGACCCATCTTCCTGTCAGACAGGTGCTGCGTCATTCATTGCCGTGGCCGGCGGACCCGGCGAAGCCGTCAATGCTGCGCGCCGCGCTCGAAGCGGTAATCGACACGGACGTCGGGCCGTTGCGCGTGATCTGCACGCATCTCGAGTTTTACTCGGAAGCACAAAGGCTGGCACAAGTGGCAAAGCTGCACGAAGTGCACAGGGAGGCATGCGACCATGCCCGCCGTCCTGCGCAGGCGGAAAAGCCGGACAGTCCGTTCGCCGACACGGCTCGCCCAATGAGCGCGATCGTATGCGGGGACTTCAACAGCGCGTTCGGAGATTCCGCCTACCGCAGAATGCTTGAACCGATCCCGGACGCGCCGGCATTCGTCGACGCTTGGGCCTGCGCACATCCAAACGCGCCGCGCGCCGCGACGGTCGGCCTATACGATCATGAACAATGGTCTGACGGACCGTTCGCATGCGACTTTGTTTTCGTCACCGAAGATTTGAAGCCTCGCATCGCGGCTTGCGGCGTGGATTCGCATAGCCGTTCGTCCGATCATCAGCCGCTGTGGCTCGAGTTGCGCTGAACCTCCGGGTTTCAAGGCATGCCGCCGAGCGAAGGCGAGATCGTACTGCCGCGGCCCGGATCGTCCGGATGTTCGTCCGGCACCGTAGGGCGCGCCGAAAGCGGTGGATGGTTGCGGTAGCAGGTGTCGATCGAATCGTTCACTACGCATTGGGCGAATGCATCCGCTTCGCTTTTTTGCGCGAACGAATAGAGCGTTCTTTCGACCTGCACCTCGGTATCCGATATGCGAATGGTCGTGACCGTCATGAGTTTCTCCTTTTTACAAAGTGACGCCGGTGCTTGCGCCTTTAATGCCGCAATGCGTGTGCCCAAACCACGTGTGCACTCCGCGCCTCCGGCGCTGCCGCGCACGGTCCGAATGTTGCTGCACAGGGTGCTCCAGGAAAGACACCGTCGATGAAAGGAGCGCCCCACATGAACCCCGATTCGCAATCTGGCAAGCACCCTGATGCCCACTCCGAAACCCCGCGCGAGCATGGGCGCGCGGCCGACGTTTCGCCTGAAGTCGAAGAGCGCAACAAGCCAAGCGGCACGCATTACGTGGAGCCGAGCCCACTCGGCATCGAGCCCGTAGTGCAGACCGGCGTCGACCAGCAAACGAATCCGCCACGCTCGACCGAGCATCCCGCGCAGACAGCGGAAGTGCCGCTCGGAACAGGCGAGCACGCCGAGCCTCCGGGAGGTGGCGGCCTCCCGTCGCACAAAAAATGAAGCCGCGCGGAACCGGATGGACGACGTATGCAACAGGAGTAACAGGAGCAACAGGAGCAACAGGACAACGAACCGTTCGATTCGCGCGAAGCCGCGGGGAGCGAATGCTCAGCCTGTTTTGATAGGCTGTTTCGGCGCGCCGGTCGGCTCCAGGCCGAAGCGCTCGTATTGCGCGATGATCTGCGCGCCAAACAGCAGCAAGGTGGCGAGCCATTCGAGGCTGAATAGAATGACGATCGCCATGGTGAGCGACCCATACACCACGCTGACTTGCGAGAGCGTCGCGAAATACCAGACCAGCACGTGCCGCGTGATTTCCCATAACGCAGCCGCGACAATGCCGCCGAACAGTGCGTGCTTGAGCGTCGGCCGTCCCACGGGCATGACCATATAGATCGACGTCAGCACGAAAATCTCACCGGCAAGACCCAGCAGGTACAGCAATACGCGCGAGAGTCCGTGCAGCGACACGCGCGTGCCGAATACATCGATGCCCTCCGCGCCCACGGCGTCGAGTCCGCTCGATACGAGGGTGACGATCAGCGCGCCGACGCCGAGAAAAAGGATGTAGCAATAGGGCATCACGGCGGAGAGTAAAAAGTGCCGCCGCCGTATCGCGACGCGATGCACGAAGATCAGCGACATCGCGTTTTCCAGCACGGTAAACGCGAGCGAACTGAAAAACAGCATCGTAATGAACAGAACCCAGCCGATCACTGCGCGATGGGCAAGGAAATTGGTCAGTTCGCGCACCAGCGCTTCCGATTGCCCCGGCACCAGCCATTGCAGCAGATGCCCCAGCGCGGACAGCAGAATATGTTGTGGCACGATGCGCGATAGCGCGATAACGATGAGAATCATCAGCGGCACGATGGAAAGGAGCGCGTAGTAGGCGACTGCCCCCGCGAGCAGCAAACCCTGGTTGGCGCGGAACGCCTTGAGCGTTTCGAGCATGAAGCGCCCAGGATGCCTCGCGACATACAACGCGTGTTCGTCGATGATGGAATGCATGCGTCCTCGCCACGCGCGTGTTCGGCGCCGCCCGGTGACGGCGCTTGCCGGTGCGCTCGAGAAAGCATTCAAGCAAGAAATTCGCCACGACGGCGGTTAGTGCCAGGAATACGACTTGCTTCAGGAGTGAAATGGATCCGGAACCGACATTGGGCTTACCAGAAAACACCGATCGCGCGGACCTCGTGGTCGCGCGGCGAGAAGGCCTGTATTGCCCGGTGGGCGATTTCTATATCGACCCGTGGCAGCCGGTTGCGCGTGCGGTCATCACGCATGCGCATTCGGATCACGCCCGTTTCGGACATCGTCACTATCTGGCTGCACAAAGGGGCGCGAGCGTGCTGCTGTCGCGCTTGCCCGATATTTCGCTGCAGACTCTCGCATACGGTGAAAGGCTGGACATAAACGGCGTGACGGTTTCGCTGCATCCGGCCGGGCACGTATTGGGTTCCGCGCAGGTGCGCATCGAACACCGCGGACAAGTATGGGTGGCGTCCGGCGATTACAAGCTCGACCCCGATCCGACCTGCGACGCATTCGAGCCCGTACGTTGCGACACCTTCATTACGGAATCCACGTTCGGTCTGCCTATATACCGGTGGGACGCGCCGCAAAGCGTGTTCGACGGCGTGGCTTCATGGTGGCGTCACAATGCCGCCGAAGGACGAGCGTCCGTGCTGTTCTGCTACTCGTTCGGCAAGGCGCAGCGCGTGCTGGCGAGCGTCGACGCGGGCATCGGTCCGATCTTCTGTCACGGCGCGGTCGAACCGCTGAATCGTGCATACCGCGACGCGGGCGTTCGTCTGCCGCCGACGAGGCTCGTCAGTGAAGTCGCGCAGAAAGACAAGGCGGCCTTCAGGCAGGCGCTGATCGTCGCGCCGCCCTCAGCGCAGGGCAGCGCGTGGCTGCGGCGTTTCGGCGACTATAGCGACGCGTTCGCGTCGGGCTGGATGCGTTTGCGCGGCGCGCGCCGCCGACGCGGCGTCGACCGTGGCTTCATCCTCTCGGATCACGCGGACTGGCCCGCGCTGCAAACCGCGATTCACGAAACCGGCGCGCGGCGCGTGATCGTCACGCATGGTTCAGTCGAACCGATGGTCCGCTGGCTTCGCGAGCAAGGGCTCGAAGCAGGCGCATTCGCGACGCAATACGGCGACGATACGGTGGAAGCCGATGCCTTGGGCGCTGACGAGGCAGCGCCTCCAACACGCGCTGAAAGCGTTGAAAATGCGGAGCACGGCGAAGCACAGCCGCACGAAGCCAGCGATACGGCGAGCCGTTCATGAAGCGTTTCGCCGCTCTCTACACCGCGCTCGATGCAACCACGTCCACGCGTGACAAGCTCGAGGCGCTCACGACTTATTTCGCCGTGGCCGCGCCGGAAGACGCTGCGTGGGCGTCGTACTTTCTGGCAGGCGGCAAACCGCGTCAATCGGTGCCGACGCGCCTGCTGACCGAATTCGCATGTGAACGTGCGGGCTTGCCCGCATGGTTATTCGAGGAGTCCTACCAGGCAGTGGGCGATCTTGCCGAAACGATCGCGCATATCCTGCCGCCCGCGCAACGCAGCTCCGAACTCGGGCTCACACAATGGATCGAGCAACGCGTGCTGCTTTTGCGCGGTCTCGCGCCGGAAGAATTGCGCGCGCGTCTTTTCGGCTACTGGGACGAACTCGACTGGAGCGGCCGCTTTTTGCTGACCAAGCTGATAGGCGGCGGCTTTCGCGTCGGCGTTGCACGGCAACTGGTGGTCAGAGCGCTTGCGGAAGTCGCGGGCGTGGATCACAAACGGATTGCACAGCGCATGGTCGGATGGACCGACTCGCAGCAGAAGCCCGACGCGGCGCGCTATCTGCGTCTGATTGCGCCGGAGGCGCCGGCCGAGGATACGCAGCAAGCGGTCGCGCGGCACGACAGCGATCTCGGCTTGCCGTATCCGTTCTTTCTCGCGCATCCGTTGCAGGCCGATCCGGAGACGCTTGGCGATCCGTCGCAATGGCTGATCGAATGGAAGTGGGACGGCATTCGTGCGCAGCTCGTCAAGCGCGGCGGAAGGGTGTGGTTATGGTCGCGTGGCGAGGACCTGATCACAGAGCGCTTTCCCGAGGTGGCCGCGTTGGGTGAGGCGTTGCCCGATGGCTTCGTCATCGACGGGGAAATTCTTGCGTGGGAGCCGGGCGCCGTTGCGCCGTTACCGTTCGCGCGTCTCCAACCTCGAATTGCGCGCAAGACGTTGACGAAAAAAATACTCGCGGATTCGCCCGCCGCGTTGCTCGCTTACGACCTGCTCGAAGCCGCCGGCGAAGATCTGCGCATGACGCCGCTTGCCGGGCGGCGCGCGCAACTCGATGCGCTGGCGGCATCGCTCGACAGCACGCTCGCGCATGACCTCTTGCGCGTTTCGCCGCTCGTATCCGGTGCGGATTGGCGGGAGTTGGGCGCGTTGCGCGAAGAAAGCCGTGCGCGCGGTGTCGAAGGATTGATGCTCAAGGAGCGCGAGTCGATGTACGGCGTGGGCCGCACCAAAGCGTCGGGTACGTGGTGGAAATGGAAGATCGAGCCCTATGCGGTGGACGCCGTGCTGGTCTACGCGCAACGCGGCCACGGTCGCCGTGCCAGCCTGTACACCGACTTTACCTTCGCGGTTTGGGATGAAGCGGACGGCGTGCGCACGCTTGTACCTTTTGCCAAGGCCTATTCGGGCCTGACGGACGAAGAAATGCGCCAGGTCGATGCGATCGTGCGCAAGACGACGATCGAGAAGTTCGGACCGGTGCGCAGCGTGCGGCCGACGCTGGTATTCGAAATCGGCTTCGAGGGCATCCAGGCCAGTGCGCGGCATAAGTCCGGCGTCGCGGTGCGATTCCCGCGCATGCTGCGCTGGCGCGTCGACAAGCCTATCGACGAAGCGGACACGCTTGCGATGCTGAAGGGTTTTATCGACGATGCGGCGCGCCCCACAGGATCGTAGGTAGCGCGCGAGTGGTGGCTTGCTGGTTGACGCCCGCAAAATCGGGTTTCACGATCCACCGGCCGTGATGAACGGTCGAGAGCGATATCCCTGTCACGCCGGCTGAACCGGACCGGCCAGCCAGGCGCCGCAACGCGATTCATCAGCGCACAGCGCGCCTAATGTCGCAAGCGCTTTATCGAACCGTGCCGACCACGGATAGCCATAGTTCAGACGCACATGGTGTCGAAAGCCGCCGTCCGCCGAGAAGATAGGTCCGGGCGCGATGCTGATCCCGCTATCGAGCGCAGTTCGGAAGAGCTGTATCGCGTCTACGCGATCCGGCAGCGCCACCCACGTGAAATAGCCGCCGCCAGACCTCGTTGCCATCGTATCGGCCGGGAAGTACCGGCCGATCGCGTCGAGCATCTGCGATTGCTGAAGGGCCAGCTCGCGACGGAGTTTGTGCAGGAAACGTTCGTATCCGCCATGCTCCAGATAGTCGGCGATGGCGCGCTGCGCCGGCATGCTGGCCGATAGGGTGGTCATCCATTTCGCACGTTCCAGCCCAGCCGCGAATCTTCCGGCTGCCGCCCAGCCGATCCGGTACCCGGGCGCAAGGCACTTCGAGAACGAACCACAATGTATGACAAGACCTTTCCGATCGAAGAATTTAGCCGGACGCACCGGCTGCGGGCCAAAATGCAGCTCGTTGTAGACGTCATCCTCGATGAGCGGCACCTCGTGTCTGGCGAGTAGGTCGACCAGTGCCCGCTTCCTGGAATCGTCCAGGGTCACCCCGGTCGGATTGTGGAATGAGGTCATGAGCCAGCAGGCGCGAACCGGATGGTGCTGCAGCGCTTGCGCGAGGGCATCCAGATCATGCCCCTCCACCGGGTCGACCGGAATCTCCACGACGTTTAACTTCAGACGCTCGATAGCCTGCAGCGCTGCGTAGAAGGTCGGCTTTTCGATCACGATCACATCGCCGGGAGCTGCGAGCAACTGGGCGCTTAGCGTCAGCGCGTCGAGTGCGCCGCTCGTAATGATGATCTCGTCGACGGGCACCGTCATCCCGGCCATCAGGTATCGCAACGAAATCTGCTGGCGCAATCCTTCGTGCCCCGGCGGCAGTCCGTCAACCATGCAGGCGGGGTGCATCGAACGATTGACCGTCGCGCATGACTTTCCGACGCGCGCCATCGGAAACAGCGCAGGACTCAGAAACGCCGACCCAAGTGGGACGGTGTCGGCCTGCCTGATCGTCTTGAGAACCTCAAAGACCAGGTGGCTGACATTGACGGTCTTCGAGTTGGCACCCGGCGGGGTCGTGGGACTCGCTTTCGGTTTTTCCATGGAACCGGGAGACACGAAATAGCCTGAACGCGGGCGCGCCCTGATCAAACCCTGGCTCTCGAGCAGATAGTAGGCGCGAAATACCGTCGCGGGGCTCACGTCCCACGCCTTGCAGGCTGCGCGAACCGAGGGAATACGCGCGCCGGGTGGCAGATCACCGCGCTTGATGAGTTCGCTGAGTTGGTCGGCTAACCGCTCGTACCGTTTCAACGTGTACTCCTCGCAGAACGCACCATAGCCGGCGTCGGATCGAATCCACCAGCGCCCCTCTTTAGAAGATAGCCACTTTCCATCTGATACGGCATTTCTTTTGCCATCTGCTTCTATTGCGGATGCACACACGCTGGCAAAGTGCGGGCCAGATCGGTTCCACATCTTTCGATGTTTTGCCAACGCATAGCGGTCCGACCGCTAACGATTCTCAAGCCGACTTCTTTTAGCGATCAATCAATGGCATTTGGGTTTGCGGTATCAAGGATCAGGCGCAGCGCCCTCATCGCGCTTCGTTGTGCCTCAGAACAAGGGTTGGCAGTCGTCCTGGTCATCTGCACGTGTACCTCGCTTGCACTGGCAGGGCCGGCCGACACCAGTTCCAGTCGCATTCTCACGCCTGAACGCAACGTCTGGGAACAATTGACGGACTGGCTTGCAGGCCCACCGGCGCCGCCGATTCGGTTCGGCTCGGACTGCGCGCCGATTGCGCAGTTGCCCGTTGTTCCGGCGGCCCTCGCCGGACCGGATGCGGGCCCGATGTCTGTACCGACGAATAGCTGCGATTCGCTGGAAGACGTACATGACGTTGCCGTTGAAACGGCGGCTGCAAGTGCCAGTTCGGGGCCGAACGTTGTGTCGCTGCTGAGGGCACTGCAGTGGCGAATCGGCGACCGGGACGCGGCAGAACAAGACGGCCTTCCGGTCTCTGACCCAGCGGCCGGTACCACGTCGCGGGCCGAATGGACGCAGCAGACGCCGGAACCACCCGCACCGTCGGTCCCTGACTGCTCATTGGGCACCGGTTGCGAAACGCGGCCGAACCCGGATTCGATCGACGCCGACACACTCGCGCCGGCGAGTCCTCCTGCGACCACTGTTACTCAGTCCGCGCCGGCATGGAACCTGGTGGGTTTTGTATTGTGGCCGGTCCTGGTGGCGGTCCTGGTCGTTGTTGCCGGCTGGGCTCTCAAAAGGTGGTTCCGCTACGACAAGTCGCTCCTGCGTGCGGCGCGTGCAGGGCTGCGTCGGGGCGAATTCCATCTTGAGTACCAACCCGTCGTTGGCGTGAGGCGAGCCCAATGTGTCGGTGTCGAAGCGCTATTGCGCTGGGACAACGAGAAGTACGGCGCTCTGGGTCCGGCTCACTTTATGGCGTTCATCGAGAACAGTAGTTTGATCGGACCGATGACGCGCTTCGTTCTGACGCGTGCTGCTGAGGAGTTGCGCGAAATCGGCGCTCCGAAATCGCTCTATCTGGGCATTACCGCGCCAGCTTCTTACCTGGTAAGTTCGGCCTTTACCGCGCACCTCGGCGAAGTCGGCTCCCTCGGTCTGCCGCCGCTCATTCTGAAGATCGAGGCGGCCAGCGCGTGGAAGTTTAAAAAACGTCTCGTTCCCATGATGTCGCAAGCGCGTGATCGAGGTGTGCGCTTTGCCCTGTCGGCCGTGCGTCCCACTGACGTCGCACCTGAACTGCCGGCGGAGATGACCTTTGAGATGGTGAAGGTCGACAGGAACGTGCTCGGAATGAATCCCGACGAGCGAGCCAGACAGATCGATGCGTTGACGCGCATGGGCCATGAGATGGGCGCCGTGGTCGTGGTCGAAGGCATCGAGAACTCGGCGCACCACAACGTCGCGCGGGCGAGCCGTGCCGAGTTTGGTCAAGGGTTCTTCTATAGCCGCGCGCTCGGCGCGAGCCGGCTGAAGGTATTTCTCGAGAACGCCAATGCCCCGTCCTCAAAGCCGGGGGGAGCCGCAACCGTGCTCGGCTGGCGGGTTCGATATTTCTGAATGAAGCGTTCCACTCGCGACCGGAGCAGGGCGGGACAGCTCCATTTAATTAGCATGTCATACTAATGAAGCGCTATCTGCAACTGGCGGTGGAGTTCGAAAGCCTGATTCTGAACGGTACGCTCGAACCCGGCGCGCGGCTCCCGTCGGTGCGTCAGGCGAGCAGTGCGTACCGCGTGAGTTCTTCAACCGTTTTCCATGCTTACTACACCCTCGAACGACGTGCCCTGATCGTCGCGAGACCTCGCTCGGGTTATTTCGTCGCCAGTCGGCCTGCGTCAACGAAATCGCTGGCGATTGCTTCAAAGCGCAGTATTGACGAGGCTGATGGCGACAGCGTGACTATCCGCTTCATGAAGGCTCAACGTCGATGCGCGCATCCCGGACTGGGCTCGTCGGAGCCAAGTTCCCTGCTGTTCCCGTTTGGCCGGCTTTCGCGCTCTTTGACGGCGGCAACCCGGAGAATGGCGAGTTCCCGCAACGCGTTGTCGGCGGGAAAGGCGGAAGCAGAACTGCGTCGCCAGATCGCGCTTCGCTACATTGTCACAGGTGTTACGGTCCCAGTCGAAGAGGTTGTCGTGACGAGTGGCGCGCTCGATGCACTGATACTGTGTCTGCAGGTTCTGACGCGGCCGGGCGACACCATCGCAATAGAACGGCCTGCTTTCCATGCTGTGCAAGAAGCGGTTAAGCGCCTGCGTCTGAAGGTCGTGGAAATTCCTGTCGATCCGCACCATGGCCTCGATCTCGGTGTATTGGCGCAGGCATTGCTGCAGCATCCGGTACGGGCTTGCTGGTTTATGACGACGCTGCACCAGCCGACCGGCGCGACGCTCTCCGACGAACGGAAGGAGGCGCTCGTCAGGCTGCTGGCAAAACATGGCGTGCCGCTAATCGAGGACGATGTATTCCGCGAACTGCATTTCGGTTCGACGCCAGCCTATCCGGCGAAGCGCTTCGATTCTGACGGTCTCGTGCTGCACTGCGGTTCGTTTTCGAAGAGCCTTGCGCCGGGTCTGCGCCTCGGCTGGGTAGCGGCGGGGCGGTACGCCGCAAGAATCGAGCATGCGCGTTGGCTGACGATGGGCCCCGCGTCTGTGCCCGTGCAATGCGCCATTGCTGACTATCTCGAGCATGGGGACTACGACCGGCTTCTGCGCAAACTGCGCCGTGAACTGGCGTCCCTGCAAACCCGGATGGTCGCTGCAATCGTAAGGTACTTCCCCAAAGGAACACGAGTGGTCCGGCCGCTGGGCGGATTCTTTCTATGGGTGCAGCTTCCGGAAGGCGTAGAGGCAGTGCGGTTGTTCGAAATGGCGGAAGCGCACGAGATCGCGATAGCACCCGGTGCGATCTTTTCGTGCGGCCGTGAATTTCGCCGTCACATCCGGCTCAACTATAGCCGTCCGTGGAGCCCGGACGTGGAGAAAGAGATGCGCACTTTGGGTACGTTGGCGAGGCGAGCCATGGCTGAGCACCGGACAGCCCGGCGCACGGGGCGCAAGGAAGCGGAATAGATGGCAGACGAGCCGCCATGGCCGAGACGATGCGGCTTGAGCGAAGAGAGTGCCCCGGCCCCATTTTTAACAAATTTCTCGTTGTTTCGCGAGGGCGGCGGATTAACTCCAGATTTGGCTTCTTTTTAACGGATTGGACTCCCTGTGGTCGGCGCACACTGACATCGTGCCAATCGCGCAGGGAGCCTGAGATGTCTTTCCGCCACGACCCGAGTTACCAGTTCAAAGTTGCTCTGCCGGACGTATCCATGCCCGACTGGAAAGATCCTGCGCCGTACTCCGACGCGGGCATGATGCGCGGCCTGCACCTCGCGTCGGAGGCCGTGTTGCGGCTCGCTACGCAGACCCATAGCGCCGTCGCACGTGGCGACACGGTGGGCGCGGAACTGGCGCGCGTATCGCTCGAAAAGCAGTTGGCATTGACCACGTGCCTGATCGATGAGCTATTGCTCAAAGGTACCGACCAACCTACGACACGTTGATTGGCCGTCAGGCCAGACAGAATTAATCGCTGTGTCGAACTTCTGAAGACCGTAATGAGTGCCTTGACCGTAATTATCAGCATTTGGACGATGGTCGCTATCTGCGCGATTCTCTTCATCCGCGGCGCCAGCCCGCGCGTGGAGCGCCCCACCAGCGCGCCGCAACGCCGCCCGGCGCGCTTTTCAATCGCCGAGTAACAGCGATCGGCCGGCCAGTACGGCGGCGGCTCTGCCTGCCGTTTGCGTCGTGGTGGCTCCGATTCGGCTATTTCCGCTGCCCGTTTCCGTTCGGTTTCACCGATACGTCCACCACCGGTGTGCCATGAACGTAACCGGCGGCACCACGCAGACCACCATCGCAATGCCCAGCGCCGGACCGCCTCCGGCGATCTGCGTGGCATGAGCGACGAGCGCAGTCAGCGTCAGGCCGCCCAGAGAAACAACGGCGAAACGCCAGATATTCGCCAGCGCGGGAACGGACGAAAAACTCCAGAAAGTATTCAGGAGGTAGGAGCTTCCTGTCGAACAGGCGAACGCGAGCGCATTCGCCAACGCCGGTTCAGTGCCGGCGCGCACGATCAGCGTCATGGCGACCATGACGTGCAGCCCGGTTGCAAAGAGTCCGGACACGACGAATCGCAGTAGCTTGATTCGTTCCGCGCTATTCACCGGCGCTCTCCCGTGGTGTGCGCAGGATCGCGAGCAAGGACACCCCGTACGGCAACGCGGCGTGCGCAAGCCAATGGCGCTCCGCACTGAATAGCCGATAAAGCGCGGCATTGAGCGGGTGGGCCGGAACGGCGTCGCCCGTCGATCTGCTGCGCCTGAAAACGCGGTCGAACCATCGCGCGGCCACCGCGAGGGGGAACAGCAGCGAGTTGAAATACGTCACGCGCTCGATTTCGTAACCGGCCGCGGCGACGCATTGCGTCAGCGAAGCGCGGCTGTAGCGGCGGAAGTGCCGCAGATAGACGTCGTGAGCGCTCCACAGATGCGGGCAGGCCGGCACCGTCACGACGATCACGCCGCCTGGCGCCAGCAACGATTGCATGCGTGCCAGTGAGCCGACGTCGTCGGCGATGTGTTCGAGACAATCGAAGAAGCAGATCAGGTCGAAGCGTTCGCCAGTCTCCATGCCGAAGGGGACATCTTCCGGACAGCGCCCTGCGCGGATGTCGAAACGGCCGCCGGTTTTCTGCGAGCAGAGCGCGCGCGCCGTGCCATCCATCTCGAGACCGCTCACCCTGCCGAATTCCGCCAGCATGTCGAGGTTGCCGCCCGTCCCTGAACCGACTTCGAGCACGCGTGCTCCGGCGGGTAGCGCCAGACGGCGCAGTACGCTGCGCAACACGTCGCGCCGGCCACGGAACCACCAGTGTTCCGCTTCGGTTTCGGCCATCTCCAGATACGCGTCAGGTGACATGATGAGTTCCTTGCACTGTGAGGTGGTTGATAGTCCGGCCTCTAACCTGCTTGCTGATCGAGGCGGCCCGTCACGACCCGCACGCCGACGGCCATGCGTTTGCGCACGACTTCGGGGCGTGGCGCATGGGGTATGCGTGCCGGGTGCCGCTCGCGGTGCAGCACAGTGACTTTGCTCTTCTCCTGGTAGCGGCGCCGCACGAGATAGACCGGGCGCTTTTTCGATTCGTAGTAGATCCGGCCGACGTATTCGCCCACCACGCCGATGCCGATCAGTTCGATCCCACCCATGAACAGCATCAGCGAAATCGTGGATGCGTAACCGGGAACCGGATTGCCCGACCACAGCGTGCGCCCGACGATAAAGCCGCCATAGAAAAATGCCAGCGTGGCAATCGACAGGCCGATATAGGTCCAGCTGCGCAACGGCACGGTGCTAAAGCTCGTAATGCCCTCGAGCGCGAAGTTCCACAGCTTCCATCCGGAGAATTTCGAGTGCCCCGCACTGCGCGGCTCGCGTTCGTATTCGACGATGACGGTTCGATAACCGACCCATGCGAACAGGCCTTTCATGAAGCGCCGGCGTTCCGGCAGGCTGCGCAGCGCGTTGACGACCTGCCGGTCGATCAGGCGAAAATCGCCGACGTTCTCAGGTAGCTTGACCTCGGAGAGTGCGTTGTGCACGCGGTAATACAGCGCCGCCGCGGTGCGTTTGGCGAAGGTATCGCAGGCCCGGTTGGTGCGTTTGGCGGCCACGACCTCGGCGCCCGCGCGCCAGTGTTCCACCATGACCGGGATCAGGCTTGGCGGGTCCTGCAGGTCCGCGTCGATCGGGATCACGGCGTCGCCGACCGCTTCGTCGATGCCGGCCGTCAGGGCCGCTTCCTTGCCGAAGTTGCGCGTCAGGTCGATCACGCGGACGCGTTTGTCCTGGATGGCGGCGGCGACCAGCTTGTCGAGCGTGCCGTCGTTACTGCCGTCGTTGACGCAGACGATTTCGAAACGCGTGTCCTCGATCGATTCGAGTATCGGCACGACGGCGGCGAAGAACCGGTCGATTGCCTGATGCTCGTTGTAGAACGGCACGACAAGCGAGATCAATGGTTTGTTGGTATGAGTTGACATGGCATTTCCCCGTTTTTTTCCTGTTTATCGGTTGTATCTGGTGCAATGTGTCGGCATTGCACGGTTGCGTTCGACCGCGATACGCCGCGCCAGCATGCCGAGCGTCGTCATCGTGAGAAGCGGTAGGAACTGGAACGGCAAACGGCTTATGACCACCATCCCCGCCAGCGGCGCGAGCCACAAGACGACCAGCCATTCGCGCTCCCCGCGCTGCCATCCGTGGGCCATGCCGTAGCTGCAATACCAGGCAATCAGCACGCCATACCAGGCGAGGTCGTAGTCGTACAGATACGGACTTACGAGCAGGCTTGCGCAGATCAGGGTCGCGGCGCGCAGCGCATAAGCGCACGGCCGATGCCACGCATACCAGACAGCGCCGATTGCCAGAACGGCGCTGACTGCCTGAGCCACGTAGGCCCACGCCGCGGGGGCATGCGCGAGCTTCGCGAGCGCGAAGGCGGTCGGTACCCGAGCCATGGCGGCGCGTCCCGATTCGACAAAGCCGGCTGCCATGCCGGCGTTGTGCACGAATGCGATGAACGTGCCCGGGCCGAACAACAGGGCCGCCAACGCGAGCGTCGATGCGGCTGTGAGCGCGAACGCCAGCAACGCGCGCCATGAGCGGCCGCATAGCAAGGCGAACGGGAAGAGCAGCACCAGATGCGGTTTCATGCAAAGCAATCCGAAACATATTCCCGCGATCGCCGGACGGCGTCGCAGCGCCAGCAGTCCAACCGCTGCCAGCGCCGCCGTCAGCAGGCCGTTCTGTCCCATCAACGCGACCAGTGCAACACCGGGGAAGGCCAATGTGACGAGCAAGGTCTGCCGGCGCGGCACGATCGAGTGAATGGCTTTGGCGAACAGCGCGAACGTGCCGGCAATGAAGGCGACGGCGGCCGCCTGAAACGGTAGGAGCGCCAGCGGCGCCATGATCAGCAGCGAGTTGGGTGGATACAGCCACGGCAGAATGCTGCCCATGGTGCGGAAATAGGGCGCGGCGTTCATTTCGACGTCGGTCAGCGCTTTGAGGTTATAGGCGTCGACGGCGTGCCCGTGCTGCGCAAGGAACGACGCGCTCCAGAACGGCAGGAAGTCCATCGCCAGGGGCGGGAAATCGGCGCGCTGCTGCCAGAGCACGCGGTATAGATAGACCGCGAGGAAAACGGCGTAGCAGGCGAGAGCCGCCAGCGAATAGAGCGACAGGCGTCGGCTGTCGAGCCAGTGAGCGCGGCTTGCCGAACGCGGATGCGCCGATCCGGCCGCCTCGATCCGGCGATCCGATGGCAACACATGCGACGATTTCAGGTTCATGACGTCACCTCGTCGCCGATCCGCGCGCGGCGCAGTATCAGCAGCAGCATCGATAGCAGGACGACCGGTCCGATCTGCGGCAAGCCGCTCAGGCGATTGAAGAATTCATAGACCGGCAGCAGCCAGGCAAGCACCAGCACCGCCTGCTCGCCGCGTCTCCATGTTGTATCGAAGCCGATTGCCGTGAGACAGGTGGTGGCAATGCCAAGCCAGGCCAATTCGTAGTGCCATGCGTAGGGGTTCGCGAGCAACGTGGCGACCGCCAGAACCGCGCCGCGCAGGCGCGCATCGCGTGTGGACTTCCAGATGAGACAAGCGGCCGTCACGGCGATCAGTGCTATGCCCGCTTGCGCTGCATAGGCCGCGGCGAGCGGCGCACCTGCCTCGCGTAGGGCCGCAAACGTGGTCGGGGAGGCGAGCCAGTAGTGACGGGAGTGTTCGAGTACGAGATCGCGCGCGAGCCCGGTGCTGAGCACGAACAGGTGCAGCGACTTCGCACCGCAGATCAGTACGCTAAGCGCGACGAACAGCGACGCGCTCAATGCCGCGACGCCAAAGACACGCCACGACCGCGCCGCGATCAATACGAAAGGCAACAGCAGGGCCATCTGCGGCTTGATGGCGAGCAGACCGATACACAGACCGGCGCGAACCGGATGGCGCGAGATCCAGTGAACAGCGAGCGCGGCCAGCGCGGCGGTCAGAAGCGAATTTTGTCCGAAAACAGCCGCAACGAAGACGCAGGGACAGGCGGCAACGAATAGCGCGGCAAGACGCGAGCGGCTCATGCCGGTAGCTAGCCGGGAGAGCTTGAGCGTGGCTACAGTGAACAGAACCACGCTAACACCGACAAACGTCAGATAGGCGACGACTGGCGGTACGAAGGCGAGCGGTTTGATAAGCACCAGGAAAGTCGGCGGGTACAGCCATGGGAGAAAACTGCCGTGAGGAAGCTGGAATAGCACCGACTCGATTCTTTCGAAGTAACGGTAGTCATAGATCTGCCACGCCGGGCCATGCAGCATCGCGTACGAAGCCGACCAGAAAACTGAAAAGTCGATTCCTGGTTTGGTGAAATCGCCTGTAGTGAATCCCTTGCTCGTCCATGCCCAGACCATCAGAAACAGCATGTACAGCACCAGCATCGCGATGCTGTACACGACTACGCGTTCAGCGGTGAGAAAACTTCGAACACGGCGTTCGTTGCCGCAAGCGCCCGACTGTGAAACGTACATGATCCCCGCCTCGGTGATGTCCGGATGTAACTCATGGTTCATCCGCTCATTCGGATTGTTTGTTCAGATTCCTAAGCGTTGCTCTAAAACGCTGCGTGAGGAATCACGTTTGCGCGTTATCTGTCCACTCATTGTTGGAGGAAAATTAATCGACTTGCAAGAGGGCGTTTTCCTGCGCCACGTTGAGGAGCGGTCAAAAATCCCTCATCGGCACGAAACTGGACCTGCCTATGTGCGCAAGCGCGCATATCGGTCTCACGGCTGCGACAGTTTGTGCAGGTGCCCATCGCGAGGCGCAGCCGTTTTCATGGGATTCGATGCATGCGTCGAATCAGGGTATGTCCTGAGTAAATTCCTCAGAGCCACAGCCGGCGCGGTGCTCCGGCGATTTCGCCATTTTCCGGCGACACCGAAAAACGTCGCGGAGGCGAGACATTCTGTGCGGGAACGTTAAATCCACGCCGCAAGCCATCAGGCTGGTCCCTTATATTTCGGGCCTTTCCGTGTCGCTGGCCCCACCCTTGCTATGAAAAGGACGCGCAAGTCGAAGACGTGACGGCCGAACAATTCGAAGCAGCAGCCGGACCGGAAAAGAATCGTCACGCAGACAACCCTTCACGTTGTTGACGACTGATCGCCAGTGTTTTCGTAGTGCCGGCAGTACGTTCCCTCCAACCAATCCTGGTTAAGGGTTTTTATTTAGACATACGAAGGAGTCTGTCATGAAGAATTTCATCGCCCAGGCAGCACATTTTGTTCGCGACGAAGACGGCGTATCGGCCATCGAATATGGTCTGCTCGCCGCGCTGATCGCTCTTGTCATCATCGGGACGGTTACCACGCTCGGCACGAACCTCAAAGCGGTTTTCAGCGATATCGCGGGATCGGTCTAGGGCGGCCGCCGACGAACGGATGCCTGCGAGAGGTTCGTTCGTCGATCCCGGGCCTGGTTCTGCGGTCGGACGCGAATGTCGCGCCGGCTGTCCGAACCGGCCAGCTCCATTCGGTGTGTAGCGGATGTGGATCGCTGCCGCCATGGTTTAAAAAATCAGCCGCGACGAAACGAGGTCTCTCATGACGCTGGCCCCCCTGCCACCGCAACCCGTGCCGCTGTGCGTGATCGTGCTGGTGATCGTGGCGGCCAGCACGGATATCGCCGCGCGCCGGATTCCGAATCGCGTCATCGCGATCGGCCTCGCAGCGGCATTCGCTGTGCAGGTCTGGTTGCACGGGCCGTGGAATGGCGGACTCGAGTGGCTCTCGGGCGCCGCGTGCGGTTTCGCGTTGCTGTTGCCGTTCTATCTGCTGCGCGGCATGGCCGCCGGCGACGTCAAGCTCCTGCTGACGATCGGAGCCTTTGTGGGCCCCGCGATGACTTTCCAAATTGCCCTCGCCACCTTTCTGCTCGGCGGGGTCTGGTCATTGGGGCTGGCGGTGAGCCGCGGCCACTTGCGGCGACTCATTCGCAATCTACGGCAGATCGTGGCGGTGTGGCGCCTGGCGCCGCGGCAGGTTGCTGCGAGTGGCATCGAATCGGTCGGGACGATTCCCTATGGCGTGGCAATGGCGGCCGGCACGCTGGGTGTGCTGTTCGCGGCGGCGTTCTAGCCGCGCAGGGAAGGCGGGAAGGTGGTTTGCGATGGGCAGCGGCTACGTTGGGCAGGAGTATCGAACGCGGGCATCCAGTCGATGCCGGAAGTATTGATGAACCATGCAGGAGTGTTGCCATGAAAAATCGTCGCGCTTTAGTCATGCTTGCGTTCGCCATGCTGGCGGGTCTCGCTGCCGTGGTTCTGGCCTCGCGATGGCTGCTGCAGACGTCGTCGAGCGCGGTCACGCCAGTGGCCGTGGCTGCGGGCGTGGTCAATCTCGGCGAGCCGCTGACACCCGCGCTCATCCGCACCGTCAACTGGCCGTCGGGCAGCGTGCCGCCCGGCGCCTTTGCCGACGAGAAGGGGCTGGAAGGTCGCGTGGTGTTGACGAGTCTCGCGCCGGGCGAACCGGTACTCGAAGCGAAGCTCGCGCCGGTCGGCACGAAAGGCGGCCTCTCGGCGGTGATCGGCTCGGGCCGCCGGGCGATTACGGTACGCGTGAACGATGTGGTCGGCGTCGCCGGTTTCGCGCTGCCGGGCAACTACGTCGACGTGATCGTGAATACGCAGAAACCCGGCGGGACCGACACGCAGCAGAGCATTTCGAAGATCGTGCTCGAACAGATCCTCGTCCTCGCGGTGGCCCAGCAGGTGAGCCGCGACGACACGGCGCCGAAAGTCGTCAACGCCGTCACGCTCGAAGTGACGCCCGAGCAGGCCGAGAAACTCGACCTCGCGCGCAGCGTCGGCACGCTGTCGCTGGTTCTGCGCAACCAGGTCGACAAACAGACGCCCTCGACCGATGGCGCGACCAAACTCACATTGCTCGACGTGCCGGCTTCGGCGCCGGTGCTTGAGCCGGTCCATCCGGTGCGGGCGCGTTATGCCGCTCATCCGGCGCCCAAGCGCGATTGTGTGGGCGTGTTGTCGGGTGTAACGGGCAGCGTGGAATGTTTTTAGGCCGGCGATGGCGTGCCGCTTCACCAGGCAGCGCGACCGGCATCACGAAGGCAAGAACGAAAGTCTCGGGTAACAGGCATCGAGCAACGGGGGCATAAAGACATGAAAACAGAACTGGGGTTCTCGTCGGGCAGCCACGCGCGTCGCCGCTCACTGAGCGGCACGGTGCTCGCGGCGGCGCTGTGCGCGGGTATGGCTGTCGCGCAATCCGGCGCCGCGCAGGAGATCGGCGGCACGTCCGCGCCCGGCAAGGGCGGCGCGAACGCGGCGTTGCCGGTGGGCCGTGGCCCGGTGCCGATGATGATCAGCATGTCGCCGATGCCGTCGAATCCGGCGGCGAGCGGCAAATCGGTGGGCGCCGTGCCGTTGAGCGGGCCGAGCTGCAGCGGCGAGATTCGTGACGAATCGAGTGTCGCCGTGGCCGTGGGCAAGTCGGTCCTCGTGCCGCTCGCCGAGCCGGCGCGCAACCGCACGCTCGGCAATCCGACCGTTGCGCAGGCGACGCTGGTGTCGCCGCGCACGCTTTACCTCGTCGGCATGACGGTCGGCACGACCAACATGATCGTCCAGGGGCGCAGCGGTCAATGCCAGATCATCGATGTAATCGTCAACATCGATTCGGACGGCTTGCAGCGGACGCTGCAGCAACTGCTGCCCGCCGAGCGTGGCATCAGGGTATCGACCGCGGCGGGCAACCTCGTGCTGGCGGGCCGCGTTTCTGGCGCGCAGGCCGCCCAGCAGGCGATGGAGATTGCCAACGCTTATGCGGGCGCGCAACCCACCCAACAGCAGCAAGCGAGCACCGCGAATTTCGGCGCCGGCGGCTCCAGCCTGACGCAGCAGAGCACGAGCGTCAGCAAGGCATCCGAAGTCATCAACATGATGACGGTCGATTCGCCGCAACAGGTGATGCTCGAAGTCAAGGTCGCGGAAGTCTCGAAGACGCTGCTCAACCAGCTCGGTGCGGCCGTGAACATCCAGGGCGGCTTCGGTTCATGGACGGGCGCGCTTGTGAGCAGCCTGCTTGCCGGTGTCGGTAACGGCATTGCCGTCAGCAAGGCGAACAAGCTGCCGTTCAACGTAGCGGTGGACGCCCAGAAGACCGACAGTCTCGGCAAGATTCTCGCCGAGCCCAACCTCGTGACGCTCAGTGGGCAGGAAGCTTCGTTCCTCGCCGGTGGCAGGGTCTTCATTCCGGTTCCTCAAAGCAACGGTACCGGCGGCTCGACGATCACGCTGCAGGAAGAAGAATTCGGCGTCGGCCTCAAGTTCACACCGACCGTACTCGCAGGCAGCCGGATCAACCTGAAGGTCGCGCCGGAAGTCTCGGAGCTCTCGCCGACCGGGGTGACGGTAACCGCCACCAATGTCAGCGGAGCGGCGATCCTGCCGCTCATCACGACGCGTCGCGCCTCGACCACGGTGCAGATGAACGACGGCGAGAGCTTTGCGATTGGCGGACTGATCCAGAACAACATTACCGGGTCGCTCAAGGCGATTCCCGGCCTCGGCGAGGTGCCGGTGCTGGGCGCGCTATTCCGCAGCACGTCTTTCCAGCAGGACCGCACGGAACTCGTTTTCATCATCACCGTGCACCTCGTCAAGCCTTTGCCGAGCAGCACCGACTACCCGTTGCCGACCGACAGCTTCAGGCAGACCTCGGACGCCGGCGTTTATGCCACCGGCAACATGGAAGGCCGTCAGCCTCAATCCGCCGCCCCGGCCCCGGCAGCGCCGGGCGCACCGCCGACGCCCGCACCTGTACCCGCACCCGCAGCAGGCATGAGCGCAGCGCCGGCGCAACTATCGCGCGATACACAAACCGGCCAACCGGTGCCGGTCGTGACGGGTCCGCCCGACGGTAGCGCCGCGCCCGTGGCGACCCCATTGCCTGCCGCCGCACCGGCTTCTGTGACGAGCATGGGGACGGGCCGCCAGCAGATGGTCGCCAAAGCGGGCGAAACCCATCCTGCCGATGAACATTGATGCGCGACGAGGGGAATCTCATGAAACTCGAACATTTCGTTTTGACAGCTCGCGCGGCTCTCGCGCTGACGCTTGGCGTGGCGCTGGCCGGTTGCATGACGAGCACGCCCGTGTGGGACGAGCATTTTGGCGAAGCGGCGCGCATGGCTGCGCAGATGCAGATCATCGATCCGCACGCGGGCGAGCATGCACCGTCGGCGCCGGGCGTCGACGGCAAGGCGGCCGTGGCGGCACAGGAGGCTTACGACAAGTCGTTCCAGCAACCTGTCATCAGCCCGAATGCTTTCGTGATCGGCATCGGCAGCGGCAATGGCGGCGGCTCCGGCGGTCAGTGAGCGCCTTGCGGGTGGGCGCACGTCATGCCTCGCTGACGTCAACGCTCGCCCGTTACCCTGGTTTGTCCATTTGAGAACATCATGATCAATGTCCTGGCTCTCTCTGAAGACAGCGCGCGGCTCGCCCAGATCGTGCGTCTGATCGGCGAATGCGGCGGTTGCCGGACCACCCGCGCGAGCGGCAGGCCGTCAAGGCTTGGCGAGCGGGGCGACAGTCTCGAGGCTTTCGATGTCCTGATCGTCGACGCCGAGTCGCTGAGCGATGTCGAGCTCTCCGCGGTCGAGACGCTGCACCACGCCCATACACGGCTCACCTGTATCCTGGTGACGCCCGATACGTCGTCGCAGACCTTGATCGCGGCGATGCGCGCGGGCTTTCGCGACGTCCTCGGCTGGCCGCTCGATCCGCACCAACTGGGTGTCGCACTGCGGCGCGCGCAGACCCAGTGCGTGCCCGGCAGCACGCGCGAAACCCGCATCCTGTCGTTCATGTCGTGCAAGGGCGGGACGGGCACCAGCTTCATTGCCTGCAACGTCGCGCACGCGATTGCGCAGCTCGCTCAGAAGCGGGTCTTGCTGATCGACCTCAACCAGCAATTCGCCGACGCCGCTTTCCTCGTATCCGACGAAACGCCCCCCTCGACGTTGCCGCAGGTCTGTTCGCAGATCGAGCGCATGGATATCGCGTTTTTCGACGCGAGCCTCGTGCACGTCACCGACAACTTCCACATTCTGGCGGGCGCGGGCGATCCGATCAAAGCCGCCGAACTCAAGGAAGACCGCCTCGAATGGATTCTGGGCGTTGCCGTGCCGCGTTACGACTTCGTGATCTTCGACCTCGGGCAGACCATCAATCAACTGTCGATGCATGCGCTCGACAGCAGCGAACAGATTCATATCGTGCTGCAGGCGAGCATGCCGCATGTCCGGGCCGGCCGCAGGCTGCAGGAAATTCTCGGCTCGCTCGGTTATGCGCCCGACCAGATGCGGCTGCTGCTGAACCGCTATACGCGTCAGGCCGAACGCGCCCGCTCGGCGCTCGAGCAGGTGCTGGGCATGCGGGCCTGGCAGGTCATTCCGGAGGACCCGGTGGTCGTGTCCGACGCCATGAATCAGGGACTGCCGGTTTCGCAGACCGCCCGTGCGAGCGGCGTATCGCGCGCCTTGCAGACGCTCGCGGAAAACATCGTCGACGGCGCGTCGACGCCGGGCCGGGGACGTGCCAGCCGCACGTCCGTGTTCTCGCGGCTGCTGGGTCGTCAGGCGCCGCCGAAACTTGAAATGATGTAAGGCCAAAGGGGACCATCATGTCGCTTCGTGAGCAGATTTCCGCGCAACGCGTCCAGCCTTTGGGCGACGTATCCGACCCGTCGAACCCGCAGGCCGGCATGATGCGCGCCGCGTACCAGAAGCTGAAACGCGAGGTGCATCAAGCCGTGCTCGATCGCGTCGAGCTGGAGCGTCTTTCGCGCATGCCGCCTGAACAGGTTCGCCAGGAGATCGCCGCGCTTATCGGGCGCATTCTGGAAGATCAGAAAGCACCGGCCAACGATCTCGAACGCAGACAACTGGTGGTCGACGTGCACGACGAGATGTTCGGCTTCGGACCGCTGGAAGTGCTGCTGCGCGACCCGACCGTATCCGACATTCTGGTGAATACGTACCGCCATACCTACGTCGAGAGAAGAGGGCGCCTCGAAGCCACCGATGTGACCTTCTACGACGACGCGCATCTGATGAAGGTGATCGAGAAAATCGTCTCCGGCGTTGGACGGCATATCGATGAATCGAGCCCCATGGTCGATGCGCGTCTTCCGGACGGCTCGCGCGTCAACGCGATCATCCGGCCGTGCGCCGTCGACGGTCCGTTGCTGTCGATCCGACGTTTCGCCGCCAATCCCCTGCAGGTGTCCGACCTCGTCGAACTGCAAAGTCTGACGCCGCCGATGGCGGAAGTACTCGATGCACTGGCGCGCGCCAAGGTGAACATTCTGGTGTCGGGCGGCACGGGCAGCGGCAAGACCACGCTGCTGAACGTCCTGTCGGGTTTCATTCCCGGCGACGAACGCATTGTCACGATCGAAGATGCCGCCGAGCTGCAACTGCGCCAGGAGCATGTGCTGAGACTGGAAACCCGCTCGCCGAATATCGAAGGGCGCGGTGAGATTACGCAGCGCACGCTGGTGCGCAACGCGCTGCGCATGCGCCCTGACCGCATCATTCTGGGCGAAGTGCGCGGCGCCGAGGCGCTCGACATGCTCAACGCGATGAACACCGGGCACGAGGGTTCGCTGTCCACGATACACGCCAATACCCCGCGCGACGCGCTCACGCGGCTGGAAAACATGATCAACCTGGGCGGCCTTTCGCTGCCGACCAAGACCATGCGCCAGCAGATTGCCTCGGCGATTTCGGTGGTCGTGCAGGCCACGCGGCTCACCGACGGCCGCCGCAAGATCGTCAGCATTTCGGAGTTGACCGGCATGGAAGGCGACATGATCAACATGCAGGAAATCTTCGTTTTCAAGCGCTCCGGCGTCGATGCGAAGGGATGCGTTCGCGGGTACTTCAGCGCGACCGGCGTGCGGCCGAAGTTTGCCGAGCGCTTGCAGGCGTTCGGTGTCGCGCCCTCGGAGCATGTCTACGATCCGGCCCGGCGCTTCGAAACGACATGACGTGCATGGTTTCAGCGCCCGATCCGTTCACACGGTGCTTGAGGAGACTCGCATGACCCCGATCTTTTATGCGTCGATCATTCTGCTGTTCGTTGCCGTGGCGCTGGCGCTGGAAGGCGCGTACGAATACTGGAACAGCCGGCACGGACCGGTTGCGCGCCGCGTCGATTCACGGATTCGCGCAGTGTCCGCGGGTGGACAGGTCAGTGCCGAGCGGCTCTCGATTCTCAAGACCCGCATGCTGGCCGGCTCGTCGCTGCCCGCGCGGCTTCTGCTGCAGATGCCGCGTGTGCATGCCATCGACCTGTTCCTGCAGCAGTCCGGCGTGACGTGGACGGTCGCCCGGCTCATCGGCACCTGTGCCGTGCTGCCGCCGCTCGTCCTGCTCGCGGGCATGCTGTTCGCGGTGCCGCTGCTCTTCACCGCAATCGGCGCGGCGCTCTCCGCCATGTTGCCGGTCCTGTATGTGCAGCGCCGCCGCAACAAGCGCATTCGCCTGCTGGAGCGGCAACTGCCCGACGTTTGCGACATGCTGGCCCGCGCGCTGCGTTCGGGACATGCCTTTACCGGCGCGATCGACATGGTGGGCACCGAGTTCTCGGAGCCGATGAGCGGCGAGTTCCGTATCACCTTCGACGAGATCAACTATGGCGTGTCGATCAGTGAAGCCTTGACGAACCTTGCCACGCGCGTGCCGATCCGGGACCTGCGCTATTTCGTGATCGCGGTCGTGATTCAGCGCGAGACGGGCGGCAATCTCTCGGAAGTGCTGGACAGCATCGCTGCCCTGATTCGCGAGCGATTCAAGCTGTTCGACAAGGTTCGCGTCCTTTCTGCCGAAGGCAGGATGTCCGCCTGGGTGCTTGGCTTGCTGCCGTTCGGGACCGGCGTGCTGATGATGCTGGGCAATCCCGGTTTTCTCGATGTCCTTTGGCAAGACCCGGCGGGAATAAAAATGCTTGCGACGGTGCTCGTATCCATGCTGTTCGGCGCGCTCTGGATGCGGCGCGTCGTCAAGATCCGGGTGTAGTGCCGCCGGCTCGCGACAGAGTGCACGACACGTTATCGGGGAGAAATCATGCAGACGCTAAACGCCACACAGATCCTGTTGCTGGCCGGCGTGTTCGCCGTTGTATTCGCCGCCGTATTCGGCGCAATGCATCTTGTCGCGCCGCATGATCTGCGGCGCCGGATCGAGCAGGCAGGCGGCGCGAATATCGCTTTCGGGGCTGATAGTAGCCCGGAAGCGCCCGATGTCTCCTGGTTCGAAAAGATCGCGGAGATGTCAGAGCCCATTTCGAAACTGTCGGTGCCAAAGGACGGTTGGGAGCAATCCGCACTGCGTCTGCATCTCACCAATGCCGGTTGGCGTTCGCCGGGGGCGGCCCCGATCTATTTCGCCGCCAAGACCGCGCTGGCGATCGCCCTGCCATCGCTCGCGTTGCTTTGGCTCGTCGGCACGGCGAGCGCCGCGACGACTTTCGAGCGCCTGATCCTCCTGACCGCGCTCGGCGCAATCGGTTTGTACTTGCCCAACCTGGTGTTGATGCGCCGCATTGCCTGGCGCAAACGCGTGCTGGTGGAAGACTTTCCCGACACGCTCGATCTGCTGACCGTTTGCGTCGAGGCGGGCCTGGGTCTGGATGCGTCGCTGATGAAGGTGGGCGACGAGATCAGATTGCGCAGCCCGGTGGTGGCGAGCGAGCTTGAGCTGATGTTGCTTGAAATGCGCTCCGGCTTCTCCAAGGAAAAGGCCCTGCGCAATTTTTCGCTGCGCACGGGCGTCGAGGATATCGATTCCTTCAGCGCGATGCTGATTCAGGCAGAACGCTTTGGGACGAGCGTGGGTGCGTCACTGCGAGTGCTGTCCGACACGCTGCGTACCCGGCGGCGGATGCGCGCCGAAGAAAAGGCCGCCAAGATAGCGCTGAAGCTGTTGTTTCCGCTGATTTTCTGCATCTTCCCTGCGCTCCTCGTCGTGCTGATGGGGCCGGCCATGATCCACATCTACCGGGTTCTGCTTCCCAGCATGACGGGTTCGGGGGGATGACGGTGGCGCGTTCGCAAAACAGTCCGCCACGCGCCATCGAGCGGGCGTGCTCCGGAGTCTTGACGCGTCGGACGACGATTGGGGAGGGTCTATGAAACGGAAGAATCAGCGCGGCGGGGCCGCCGTGGAATTTGCCCTTGTGTTGCCGATTCTGCTGGCGTGCCTGTTCGGCACGGTGCAATTCGGCTGGCTGATGAGCAACTACGTGATGCTGACGAATGCGGCGTCGCTCGGCGCCCACCAGCTTGCCTCGGAGCGTGGCTACGCCACACCGTATTCGGATACGCAGCAGGCCATACTCGCATCGACCGCGGTACTGAAGAGCGCGCTGACCATCACCATGAGCGTCGGCGGCACGACCTGTTCGAGCGACAGCACGTGCGCAAGCGCGCTGGGGACGTCCACTCAGGCGCCGACCGCGGGAACCGAGGCGCGCGTGTCGCTCGGATACGCATTTGCACCGCTGTTCGGCGGGGCATTGTACGGTCTCAAGTCCATCATGCCGTCCAGCTTGAGCGCGAACATGTCGGAGCTCGTGCAATGAAACTCTTGCAAACGCGAGCTTCGGTCACGCGCCGGTCCTGGCGGCTGTCGCGGCGTGTTCATGAACTGGAGGCGGTCATGACGCACAAGAAACAGCAAGGCATTGCGGCGGTCGAATTTGCGCTCGTCGTTCCGGTGCTCCTCGTGATTGCACTAGGTCTCGCGCAGTTCGGCTGGCTGCTTGGCAATTACGTCATGGTCGCCAACGCGGCATCGGCGGGCGCGCGCTATTTCGCGTCGCAGCGCGGCACGTCCACGCCCTATTCGGGAACGCAAGCCCAGGTGCAAACGTCGGCAGCGGTGCTGAACACTGGCAACCTGTCGATCACCGCCACGGTAAACGGCGGCAACTGCACAAGCGACGCGGCTTGCGCAGCAGACCTGACCAGCGCCGCCAGCGGATCGGCTGTGGCGACCGCCGCCGTTACCGTGACCTACAGCAATTTTTCGCCCCTGTTTAAAGGGGCTTTGTCCGGTCTCTATTCGATGATGCCGACCGCGCTCAATGCCACGGCAGCGGAGCGCGTGCAATAGGCGCAGAGGAACCGGACCGACAGTTTGGGAGGGCGTGCATCATGAAGAAGAATCTTAGGCTTCGCGCCGCGCCGGCGGACCAGCGTGGCGCTGTCTCCGTTGTCGTCGCGATTTCTCTGGTCGTTCTGCTGGGGTTTGCGTCGCTGGCTGTCGACTACGGCTATCTGGCATACAGCCAGAGGCGACTGCAGAGCGCTACGGATGCCGCGGCGCTGGCCGGCGCGGTGGATCTCTGGACCAAACCGTGGGCAACGGCTGCCAGCGACGCACAGGCGTTCACGGCGGGGCAAGGCAATACCATGCCGGGCGGCGTCAACCCGGCGACTGCCACGGTAACCGGCCTGACCTTGTCCAGCGTCACGCTGCCGTACAAACAGGCGGCATCCGGATACAACGGCATCAAGGTGACGCAGCAGGCGAGCGTGCCACTTTTCTTCGCCAAAGTCTTCGGCATGAACTCGCAAACAATCAGTGCGACGTCGGTAGCAGGGGCGGGAGGCGGCGCAGAGCCCGCGCTCTATAACGTCATGATCGTCCTCGACACCACGAGATCGATGAGCACCACGACCGACAGCAACTGCAAGAATTCAAAAGGCGTCGCGCAGACGAGGTTGCAGTGCGCCGAAGCGGGCGCGCTGAAATTGCTCACGGGCCTGACCAACGTCGGCGACAAGGTGGGATTGATGGCGTTTCCGCCACAAACATCGTCGACGTACAACTTCTCGTGCAGCGGAAATTCAGCGACTATTGCCGGCAGTTATTCGGCTTCGGGTGCCAGCTATCAGTACGCTTCCGCGAGTTCAGGCTATCTGGGCAGCAACCAGCAAGCGAATACCGGCTCCGCTATCGTGCAGGCGCTGGGTGGCGGAAGTTGCGGCGGTTTGCCTGCGCCCGGTGGATTAGGCACGTTCTACGCCCAGGCGATCACGGCGGCGCAAACGTCTCTGGCCGCCACGGCCGCAACGGAGAGTCCGCCGGGACAGAACGTGATTATCCTGCTCAGCGACGGGATCGCGTCTTCCACGACGAGCCAACTGGGTAGTACCTACAGCAGCACCTATGGAAGTGAATGTCAGGCGGCCATCAACGCGGCGTCGGCCATCAAGAACAACACAGGCACCTTGATCTACACGGTGGCTTATCTGGGTGGCGAGGCCGCGTCGGCGCCGAGTTGTGGTGACGGTAACGATAAACTCACCGCCTGCAACACGATGGAATCGATTGCGACTAACTCGTCGTATTTCTATTCCGACACCTGCGCCAACGCCGCGGGCGGAACCAACAGCCTGAATACGCTGTTTGGGCAGATCGCATACAGCCTGACGAAGCCGAGGTTGATCCCGCTGAATGCATCCTGAGTGCCGGTCGGGGACGTCGCACGGCGCTCCATGGTCCGCTCCGAGTCGCGAATAAACGGTATATACTGTTTATACCATTATAACTGCGGAGGTAAGCATGTCGGCACCCGTCACCAAAGAGCACACCAGGAAGTCATTCAATTTCCCCAAGAGTTCGGCCAAGCACGCGGCGGAAGGCGCGCAGCCGGTAGCCGCGCCGGAGCCGGCGGCAAAAGCAGTGGCAGAAGCGGTGGCAGAAGCAGCGCCGGCCGTCAGGAAAGAGGCCAAAGCGAAGCGCCCGGCAGCCGCCGAAGCCGCGCCTGCGCCCAGGAAGGCTGCCAAAGCGAGGCGTGCGGCGCCGGTGGAAGCCGCGCCTGAAGTGAAGAAGGCTGCGAAGGCGAAGCGCTCGGCATCGGCGGAAGCTGCGCCTGTTGTCAAGAAAACGGCGAAAGCAAAGAGCCCGGCCGCAGTGGAGGCGCTGGCCGCCGGCAGGAAGGCGGCTAAACCGAAGCGTTCGGCCACTGCCGAAGCCGCGCCGGCCAGCACACCTGAAGCCAGGAAGGCCAAGCAGCCGAAGAAAGAGAAAGTCGTGCGCGACAGCTTCACGATGCCGAAATCGGATTACGACAGGATCGCGTCGCTCAAGCAGAAGTGCCTCGAAGCCGGCGTGTCGGTCAAGAAGAGCGAGTTGCTGCGAGCCGGTCTGATCATGCTGGAATCGGCAGCGCCGCAGCGCCTGCTTGCGGCGATGTCGTCGCTCGAAACGGTGAAGACGGGGCGTCCCGCGAAAAGTTAAAGCTGGGCGTGCTGGCCCGCTTGCAAGGTTTGCGCGAGGCGTGCCCGCCCCGGGCGGTGTCGGACTGCAGCGCATCCGGCTGCACGTTCTCGAGCCGCAAGGGGCGGGTACGAGCCGGCATCATCGCATCGGCATATTGCCGGATGGTGACGGACGAAATTTATTCGTCGTCGGCCGTGTGTTGAGCGGCGGTGCGCGACAGCACGCGCGAACGGATCACTTTCCCGCGACAGCCTCAAAAACCGCAGCCGCTTTCTGCTGAAAACCCTGACGGCGCCGCGCTTAACCTTTGACGTGCTGCGTCGAGAGCCAGCCTCCGCTGACGCCGATTTGCGCCACCTGTTTGACGACCGCGTCGGCGAGGCGTGTGGCGTCGGCTGAAACTCCGGTCTTTTTGGATTCGGACATGGCGTGCAAGCCACCGCCCACGGCCGCGGAAGTCGCGATGCTGCCCACCGCCGCGCCCACCCCGGCAGTTTCTGCCATGCCGGGTGCCTTGCCGCTGTCGCCGCTGGCGTTGAAACTTTGCACCAGCCTTGCGGTGCCGCCCGCCGGCTTGTACAGAATCTGCACCGAACTGCTCACCTCGCTCTTGCCGGCGCCCAGGCCGATCAGCACGCGGCGGCGGCGATTGCCGGCGTCGATCGTGTTGAAGCTGCCTTGTACGAGCAGCACGTTCTGGTCGGCGGGGGCGGGGACGTCCGAGCGAATCGCGCGCAGCCCCATCGATTGCAACTGCTGAACGATTTCGTTGGCGACCTGCTCGCGCACGGCGATCGCATCGGCGGTTTGCTTTTGCGCGGTGGACGAACCGTCGAGTTGCGCTTTCAATTTTTTCAGCATACCGCCGTTGTCCAGCTTCACCTGCTCCGGACTGCTGTCGAAGGTGTAGACATAAATGTTGTCGGGGCGCACCTGCGGCTCCACGCTGCTTTGAGTCGCATTGTTGATGCTGCCGCCGGCGCAGCCGGTGAGGAGCGCGCTGCCGCAGACCATTGCAACGCATGCAAAACGAGCGGCATTCTTTTTGAGGAAACTCACTGAAGTCAACATGTTCATCCTGTCGTCGGCACCCGGTGCCGTTGTGTTCGAACGCCTCTTACGACGATCGGGCAACCGTGGGATCGTTGATCGTCGGGAGGGCATTCACACGCGCTATTTCGCGCAAAGCACCCTTGATCTCATGCGTCTTTTTGGTACGCACCGGCAGCGAAACGAAGTATGGGCGAGTGACCTGGCGAACTCCACTCAACAATTGTTTCGTGCTATGTCACAGCGAAAATGCAGCGCGGGAGGCTAGGTCGGGACGAGTTGCGAACAACGGCGCGAGGCATCACACCAAGGCGAGCTCGATGATGCAAAGGAGAACGAGGACAAGAAGAGCAGCGGCGACGGCCATGTCCATCGGGTAGCGCATGATTCACCAGGCACTAGCGTTGCGGTGCTCTAATCCTAATCACCTGGGGGAAGATGAAAAGTAGGCAGAATGGCGGCTATGTGCGAAAGCTAACGCAGCGCACCGAACGGTTGCGCTGCTTTCTGGCGGAAGCGTTTTCAGCGATCGAGGTTCGAACTGGCGTTCGAACGCGTGATGCTTCGGTTGCGGAGTCTGCTGCGCTTTATTGCGGCACAGGCGCTGGCGTTCCAGGCGGCAGGCCGCGCGGCGACTTGTTCGCCGAGACGAGGTCTTCCGACAGACTGGTACGCAGCGTGGCGATCGCCTGATCGGCGTTGGCCGGTTTCAACTGCTCGCGGGCCAGCGAATCGTACACATAGTGGCGCAGCATAGGATCTTGCGTCTTGCTCAACACATCGTGATACACAGCCACGATCTCGCCTTCACGCCCGCTCATTGCATAGAGGCGGCGCAGCTGTTCCAGATCGTTGATCACCGCGAAACCGGGGCCTTTCGGTTCATGCTGCCAGTGTGGTCCGCGTGGGTCGCGTGGGCCGTCACCGTGCGGCGGTTCCCCCTGCGTGTGAAGCGGTGCGGGCTGCGGCGGAGCCGCTTCCTGAGCCAGCGCGCCGGTCGCGGCCACGCTAACAACGGCGGTCAGTGCCGCGCTTATCCAGCCTTTTTTCATGATCTCGCTCCCATCGAGACAGTGCCGGCGCGACAGTGCGCGAGCACATCGGCAACGATAGTCGAGACGGCGCTTCGCCGGGTTACTGAAACTGCCGCGTAGCTTACCGCGCCTTGCATGCCGCGTGACCGAATCGTGGCACGGCCGGCCACGCAGACCGGCGGCGCCAGGGTGTGCCCGCTGGCGCAATGTGGCCGGATGGCGCATGATTGACCCAATGTGCCGTCCGACCCCAGATGCGGCAAGCCTCTGCGGGAAGTGCGGCGCACACGACGCCACGGGTGTTTGAGCCGCAGAAACCCATCGCGGCGATGCATCGCGGGCGAGTATTCAACCGTTAAGGAGGATTTCGCATGGACCGACCTGACGCCGCCAATCCGTTTGGCGATTTCACCAAAATGCTGGAGCAGTTCAAGCTCCCCGGCTTCGACGTACCCGCCATCATGGAAGCGCGACGCAAGGACGTGGAAGCACTGGTTCAGGCGAATCAGACTGCTTTCCAGGGCATGCAGTCGCTCGCGCAAAAACAGACCGAGATGCTGCGCGCCACGCTGGGCGAATTGCAGTCGCTCACGGGGCAATTGTCGGCAGGCGGCGCAGCGCCTCCCGCGAAAGCTGCCGAACTGATCCAGCAAAGCCTGCATAAATCGCTCGCCGATATGCAGCAGTTGGCGCAGGCCGCGTATCAGACGCAAGCTGAGTCGTATGCGGTGATCGCAAAACGCGTGGAAGAAAACGTGCAGGAGTTGAAGTCACTCTTGCAGCAGCAGAAAAAGTAACGAACGCAGCCGCGCCGGATCGCGCGATCCGGATTCGGCGTGACCTGCAGATGTCGTAATGAAGCACTGGATGCCGTGGATGACCTCAAGTTATCCGCGGCATTTTTTTTGCCGCCTGGGCGCCTTAATTGTCAGAGGAAACAGGCGGTTCGATGCGAATTATTCAGTGTCCGCTTACATCGTTCGCCTCATGCGGCACGCATTGACATTTTTCTGCTGCGGCCCTGTTATTTTTTGCGTGTGTTCGCTTTAAACGGCTTGCAGCGGGAAAATAGGCGTCCGAGCACCGCCCGTTGGCGATCCGGTCTGCATTGATCAAACAGGTTCGAACGGCAGTGTGCTCGCCGAAGGTTTAAATCATCCCGCAAACGATTGCCGCGCCGCTTCGCGCTGCCTAAAGTTTCGCGCCGCCACTCCGTAGACGCATTCACGCAACCCAACCGGTGTGAATGCCCTACCGGCACCGCCGGTCCGGAGTGCGCCCCTGAATTCCCGTTCGTGATCGGCTGACCTGCCGGTCACGAGCGTTTCACCTCGAAGGAAATCTCTTGAAACCGATGCTCACTACAGGCATTGCTTGCGCAATGCTCGGGGCCGGCTGCGCGCTGTCGTTTGCCGCACATGCCACGCTTGGCCAGAACGTCAGCACTGTCGACAGCGATCTGACGCACCTTCACGCCGTGGCTCATACGGCCACGGCTCAACGCGCGTATTCGGTACACCTGATTACGATGCCGTCCGGCACGCTGGTGCGCGAGTACGTCGCGCCCAACGGCATCGTCTTCGGTGTCGCGTGGGAAGGCCCGACGCTGCCGGATCTGAAGTCCGTGCTGGGTGCTTCGTTCGACCAATACGTCGCCGCTACCGCAACCCGCCGCGGCACGCCGCTCGCGGTGTCCAGCAGCGACCTGGTGGTGTACTCGGGCGGCCACCTGCGCGCGTTCGCCGGTTATGCCTATCTGCCGCAAGCGATGCCCGCGGGCGTCGATGCCAGCGTCATTCAATAACGGAGCGGATCATGCGTCATATGTCTTCGTTTGTGACCTTGTTGGGCGCGGCGCTGCTCGCGCTGCTCGTCAGTGCCTGCGGCGGTGGGGGCGGCGGCTCCAGCGGCTCCGCCTCGTCGGGGAGTTCCAGTGGCACGAGCCTGTCGGCCGGCCCAACCGTCACTAATACGTCGCCGTCGCCGCAGGTGATTGCCGCCAACGCCGTGCGCGTGACGGTCGACTCGGGTGTCAGCAACGTGCCGAACATGCCGTTCGTCAGCGTCACGATTTGCGTGCCTGGCACCAGCCAGTGCCAAACCATCGATCACATGCTGGTGGATACCGGCTCGTGGGGCGTGCGCATATTCGCCTCGCAACTGCCCGCGTCGATGACGCTGCCGCAAGAGAAGGACGGCTCGGGCAATCTGGTTGCCGAATGCATGGCGTTTTTCGACGGCTACACGTGGGGTTCGGTGAAGCTCGCCGACCTGCAGATCGCCGGCGAAAAAGCGGCCTCGCTGCCGGTCCAGGTGATCGATCCGAACTATGCTTCGCTGCCGGCCGACTGCGCGGCTTACGGCGCCTCGCGCAACACGCCGGCTTCGTTGCAGGCCAACGGCATCCTGGGTATCGGCGTATTCAAGCACGACTGCGGCGCGAACTGTGTGCAGCAGGCTTTAGCCGGGACGTACTACGGTTGCAAGGGCACGGCATGCACGTCGATTCCGCTCGCCGAAGCGCTGCAGGTCGCCAACCCGATCCCGTACTTTGCCACCGACAACAACGGGTCGATGTTGAGCCTGCCGATGGTGGCGGGCGGCGCACAATCGGTGAGCGGCCAACTGGTGTTCGGCATCGGCACACAGAGCAACAATTCGCTGGGCAGTGCGCAGGTGATCGGCGTGAGTCCGTCGAACGGCACCTTCACGACGGTGCAGAACGGCACGACGTATTCGAGCAGTATTCTCGATAGCGGCTCGACGGGCCTGTTCTTTCAGACGAGTGCCATGCCGGCCTGCTCGGGTCCGAACAACGCCTACTACTGTCCGGGATCGACGCAAGCGTTGAGCGCGATGATTCAGGGGGTGAACGGCACGACGAGCGCGGTGAACTTCAGCGTCGGCAATGCCGATTCGATTTCGCAGACGTACAGCGGCGATTCGGCGTTGCCGCTGCTGGCGGGGCCGGCGTTTGTGAAGTCGTCGGTTTTCGACTGGGGCCTGCCGTTCTTCTACGGCCGCAATGTGTATGCCGCTGTCGAGCAGCAGACAACTCCCGGCGGCGCGGGCCCTTATGTGGCGTATTGAGGCCGCGCAGGGAGGCCGCCTGCTTAGCGACGCTCGATAACGAGAGCCGGCGTCGATCAAACGAGGCCCGCTGCCGGTTTATTCGGCAGCGGGCTTTTTTTCGGGTTCGCGCAGCGGCGTTTTATCGCCGGCCGCCGCAATTACCCGATGCACGAACCGCAGCTTGTCCACCACCGGCGCGGCCAGCGTGAACGGATAACCGTCGGGCGTGCCGAGACTGCGGTTCAGGCTGTTCAACGCATACGTGAGCGGAAACCAGCGCTTCATCAGATTATCGAAGCTCGCGTCTTCCACGGGCGTGCGGTCGGTCAGCGTCGGCTCGCTGGGGTCGTCGGGCAACAGGGCGAGGCCGTACGAAGTCGAAGTATCCAGCACGTCGACGATCAGCAGGTAGTGCGCCCACGTCTCGGCCCAGTCTTCCCAGGGATGCATCGTTGCATAGGCGCTGATGAAGGACGCCTGCCAGTCCGCCGGTGCGCCGTCGCGGTAGTAAGCCGTCAGCGCCTCGCCATAATCGGCGCGCTCGTCGCCGAACAGCTTGCGGTAGGGCGTGAGCCAGCGCGGGTCGTTTTGCACCAGCCGGTTGAAGTAGTAGTGGCCGGTCTCGTGGCGGAAGTGGCCGAGCAGCGTGCGGTAGGGTTCGCCCATCGCGCTGCGGACTTTTTCGCGGTAGGCGTCGTCGGCTTCGGCGATGTTCAGCGTAATGAGGCCGTCGTCGTGGCCCGTCATGACCGGCGCGCCGTCGCCGCTCTCCTCGAGGAATTCGAATGCGAGGCCATGCTCCGGGTCGCTCTGATGCGACGGCACCTCGAGGCCGAGCGCGGCGAGGGTGTACAGCAGACGCCGTTTCGCTACTTCCAGCCGGTACCAGTAAAGCCGGTTGTCCGGCACGCTCAGATTCGGAATCGTGCGCGTGAGCTGGCAGGCGCGGCACAGCGTGTCCGGCGAGTCGGCCGGGATCATCCAGTTGCAGACGTTTTCGACCGCGTAGTTGTGACACTGGCGGAACAGCGCATCCTTGGCATCCGGATGCAGACTGCGCCAAAGCCCTTCGCCGGCTTCTTCGAAGGCGCTGATTTCGGCCAGTTCAGGTACATATCCGAGCAAGGACTCGCACCGTTCGCAGCGGACGTTTTCAAAAAATACGAGGTGTGTGCAGCGATTGCAGTGGAAGGTTTTCATCGATCGGGCCCGGTGATGGGTGGCAGTGATGGGGCGATGGCAACGCGCAATCTTCATGCCGCGTTTGCCAGACGTCACTGGTTTAACGCACATTACGTGCATGATCGTGCATTGGCTCTGCGCCGCTTTGGTGCGTGGCGCTCGAAAAGGCCGGAGAAAGACGCGCTGATCGATCGACCGGACGATCGGCCGGCGCGGCAAACTTCGCAGCAGGCGGTAGTCCGGGCGGTACGGGCGGTTCATGCGCTTTTTCGCGCTTGTTCTATAAACGGCATGAAGCTTGCTTTTTGGCGGGCTGCCTTCCTTCCTTTGTCCAGGAGTCTGGTGTGTCCATACGCGTCGCGTTGAATCATGTCACACATTACCGCTACGACAGGCTGGTTGCGCTGTCGCCCCAGGTCGTGCGTCTCAGGCCTGCGCCGCATTGCCGGACCCCGATTCTGTCTTATTCGATGCGGGTCGAACCGGCCGAACACTTCATCAACTGGCAGCAGGACGCGTTCGCCAACTATCAGGCGCGTCTGGTGTTTCCCGAGAAGACGCGCGAATTCAAGGTGACCGTGGACCTGGTCGCCGAGATGGCTGTCTACAACCCGTTCGACTTCTTTCTCGAACCTTCGGCGGAACAGTTTCCCTTCGAGTACGCGCCCGGCCTCGAACTCGAACTCGCACCGTACCTGATCAAGCGGCCCATGACGCCGCGTTTCGCGGAGTTTGTCGCGAGTATCGACCGCACGCCGATGGGTACCGCCGACTTTCTCGTCGCACTGAATCAGCGTCTGCAACGCGAGATCCGCTACCTGATCCGCATGGAACCCGGCGTGCAGACGCCCGAGGAAACGCTCGTGAGCGCCGCGGGTTCGTGCCGCGATTCGGGTTGGCTGCTGGTCGAGACGCTCCGGCAACTGGGGCTGGCGGCGCGCTTCGTTTCCGGCTACCTGCTGCAACTCGCGCCCGACGTCAAATCCATCGACGGTCCGAGCGGCACTGAAGTCGACTTCACCGACCTGCATGCATGGTGCGAGGTGTACCTGCCGGGCGCGGGCTGGATCGGCCTCGATCCGACCTCCGGGCTGCTCGCCGGGGAGGGCCATATTCCGGTCGCCTGCACCCCCGAGCCTGGCAGCGCGGCGCCGATCTCCGGCGCGGTCGACGAATCCGAAGTCGAGTTCGAGCACACCATGTCGATCGAACGGGTCCTGGAGACGCCGCGCGTCACCAGACCGTTCAGCGAAGCGGTGTGGAACGACGTGCTGAAAATGGGCGCGCAGGTCGACCAGCGTCTTTCGGAAATGGACGTGCGCCTGACGATGGGCGGCGAGCCGACTTTCGTGTCGGTGCGCGACCGTGACGCCGCCGAATGGAACACCGACGCGCTCGGCCCCACCAAACGCGGCTACGCGGTTGCGCTGATGGACAAGCTGCGTTCGCGCTACGGCGCGAACGGCTTCCTGCATATCGGCCAGGGCAAGTGGTATCCGGGCGAACAGTTGCCGCGCTGGGCGATGTCGCTCTACTGGCGCGCCGATGGCGAACCATGCTGGCAGGACCCGACGCTGTTCGCCGACGAACGCGAGCCGGGCACCTACACCGCTGAGGACGCGCGACGTTTCCTCTCCCACCTGGCGACCCGGCTGGCGCTCGATAAAGACCACATCCTGCCCGGTTTCGAAGACGTCTGGTACTACCTGTGGCGCGAGCGCCGTCTGCCGGTCAACGTCGATCCGCTCGATGCGCGTCTGGACGACGAACTGGAGCGCGTGCGTTTGCGGCGCGTGTTCGATGCGGGGCTGGGCGGCGCGACGGGTTATGTGCTGCCGCTCGCACGCGAACGCGACGTGCCGAACGAGGCGCCGAAGTGGGTCAGCGGCCGCTGGTTCTTCCGCGACGAACGCATGTTCCTGATCCCCGGCGACTCGCCGATGGGTTACCGGCTGCCGCTGGATTCACTGCCGTGGGTGTCGAAGACCGACTATCCGTACCAGCATGCACATGATCCGTTTGCACCGCCGGTGCCGTTGCGTTCGGCCGCGCAATTGCGCATGCAGTATGAAAGCGGCAGCGACGGCGACGCCGGGCCCCGCCGCACCCTGAGCACCGCCGATGCGCGGCGCGTGGCGGCGTTGTCGTCGTCTGCGGCGGACCTGTTGAGCGGCATGCCCGGCGGCGGCGTGCTGGCCTTTGCCCCGCAACCGGGCGACGGTGAGGCGCCGGCGCGCGGGCAGTCGTCGAAAGAGACGCTGCGTACGGCGATCTGCGTCGAGGCACGCGACCCGAAACGTGCCGCGGGTCCGAAGGCGGAAACCGCGGCGTTCGGCAGCGGCCGCTCGCTGCTGCATGTGTTCATGCCGCCGCTCACCGAACTCGACGACTATCTCGACCTGCTCGCCGCGATTGAAGCGACGGCGGCCGAATTGCGGATGCAGGTGGTGCTCGAAGGCTATCCGCCGCCGCGCGATGCGCGCCTGTGCGTCCTGCAGGTGACGCCGGACCCGGGTGTGATCGAGGTGAACATCCATCCGGCTTCGAGCTGGGCGCAACTGGTCGACAACACGGAGTATCTGTATCAGTCCGCGGCCGAAAGCTATCTGAGCAGCGAGAAGTTCATGACCGACGGCCGGCATACGGGCACCGGCGGCGGCAATCACTTCGTGCTCGGCGGCGCGACGCCTGCCGATAGCCCGTTCCTGCGGCGTCCCGATCTGCTGGCGAGCCTGATCGCGTATTGGCACAACCATCCGTCGCTGTCGTATCTGTTTTCGGGGCTGTTCATTGGGCCGACCAGTCAGGCGCCGCGCGTCGACGAAGCGCGGAACGATCAGGTGTATGAGCTCGAAGTCGCGTTCCGCGAATTGCAGCGGCAGATCGATCTGCTCGGCGGCCGCGACAGCGCCAACCTGCCGGCGTGGATGATCGACCGCTCGTTGCGCAACATCCTGATCGATGTGACGGGCAATACGCACCGCGCCGAGTTTTGCATCGACAAACTCTATTCGCCCGATGGTCCGACCGGCCGCCTCGGCCTGCTCGAGTTGCGTGGCTTCGAAATGCCGCCGCATGCACGCATGAGTCTCGTGCAGCAATTGCTGTTGCGCGCGCTGGTGGCGCGCTTCTGGCACACGCCCTATACGCAGCGGCTCACGCGTTGGGGTACGGAACTGCACGATCGCTTCCTGCTCGGCACCTTCGTCAGGATGGATTTCGACGACGTGCTCGGCGAACTCAACCAGGCGGGTTTCGCTTTCGAAAGCAGCTGGTTCGCGCCGCACTTCGAATTCCGTTTCCCGCTGGTCGGCGAGACCACGGTGAACGGCGTCTCGCTGACCATCCGCAACGCGCTCGAACCCTGGCACGTGATGGGCGAAGAGGGGTCGCCCGGCGGTACGGTGCGTTATGTGGATTCGTCGGTGGAACGGCTCGAGGTGCGTGCGCTCGGTTTGAACGACAACCGTCATGTGCTGACCGTGAACGGCGTGCCGGTGCCCCTGCAGCCGACGGGCCGCGTCAGCGAATATGTGGCCGGCGTGCGTTTTCGCGCGTGGTCGCAACCGTCGGCTCTGCATCCGACCATCGGCGTGGATGCGCCGCTTACCTTCGATCTGGTCGATACCTGGACAGGCCGTTCGGTCGGCGGATGCCAGTATCATGTCGCTCATCCGGGCGGGCGCAACTACGAGACCTTCCCGGTGAATGCTTACGAGGCGGAAAGCCGGCGGCGCGCGCGCTTCTTCGCATCCGGTCATACACCGGGGCCGCTGACGGTTGGGATGCCGCAGCGCAGCCTCGAGTTTCCGTTTACGTTGGACCTGCGCTACTGGTAACCTGGTAGACTGAAACGCGACGGCACACTTTTAAGAACGACACGACCTTGGCCTTTCAATCGACTTTTCCCTTCGAAGCGTCCGCGGCGCGCGCGGACGCTTCGTCCTTATTGCGGCTGTTGCCGGCCTACGAAGGACATTGGGACGAGTTACGCGATGCTTCCGGCGCGTTGCGCGAACCGTGGCGGCAATTCTTCGAACGGCTCGGCGAAGACGGCATCGCGCGGCTGGAGGATCACCGCGCATCGATCGCGCAGCAGATCCGCGACAACGACATCAGCTACAACGTCTACGCGGACAACGGCGAGCCGCGGCCGTGGGCGCTCGATCTGCTGCCGTTCCTGATCAGCGAGGCCGAGTGGGCGCATATCGAGCGTGGCGTGACGCAGCGCGCGCATCTGCTCAATGCGATCGTCGCCGATATTTATGGGCCGCAGCGCCTGCTCGAGCGTGGCCAGTTGCCGCCCGCGCTGGTGTTCGGACATCCCGGCTATCTGCGTTCCGTGAAGGGCTTTACGCCGCCAGGCGGGCAGTATCTGCAGGTGGTCGCCGTCGACCTGGCGCGTACGCCCGGCGGTCAATGGACGGTTATGGCGCATCGCACCGAAGCGCCGTCGGGCCTCGGCTATGCGCTTGAAAACCGGCTGATCGTGTCGGCCCTGTTCGCCGATCCGTTTCGCGCGATGCACGTGAGCCGTCTCGCGCCGACCTATTCGCAACTGATCGCAACACTCGTGCAGGCCGCGCAGGCCACCATGCGGCACGACAGTTCAGGCGCCGACGCTTCGCCGCATATCGCGTTGCTCACGCCTGGGCCGTTTAGCGAGACTTACTTCGAGCACGTGTTTCTCGCGCGCTATCTCGGCGTTACGCTGGTCGAAGGCAAGGACCTGACCGTGCGCGACGACATGCTGTATCTGAAGACGCTTGGCGGCCTGGAACGGGTGCACGTCGTGCTGCGCCGTCTGGACGATGCATTCTGCGATCCGGTCGAATTGCGTGCCGACTCGAGCATCGGCGTGCCGGGTCTGTTGCAGGTGATGCGCGCGGGCAATGTCATTGTCTCGAACGTGCCGGGGTCGGGTTTTGTCGAATCACCCGCCTTGCATGGTTTTTTGCCGGGTATCGCCGAAGTGCTGCTCGACGAGGACCTGGTGCTGCCGAGTGTGGCGACCTGGTGGTGCGGCGAAAAGGCGGCGCGCGAGCACGCATTCGCGCGTCTGGACGAAGCGTTCATCGTGCCCACGTGGCCCGTCGCGCCCCGCGACGCGCCGCCGGGGATCGAGCAGGGCCGGCAGCGTCTTTCGACATGGCGCGAACGTATCGAGGCGATGCCCGACGTCTATACGATCCAGCAGCCGCAGCGCTTTTCCTGCACGCCGCGTTATGAGGACGGCACGGTGGGCCGCCGTCCGTCGGTGCTGCGCGTCTATGCAATTGCCGACGTGAACGGTGGCTGGCACGTGATGCCCGGCGGTTTCACGCGCATGGCCGCCGAGCGTCAGGCGACGGTGTCGATGCAATACGGCGGCAGCAGCGTCGATACATGGGTGCTGTCGAGTCAGCCGACCTCGACTTTCACGCTGCTGCCTTCGCCGATGCAACCCGCCGATCTCGCGCGCAAGCATCGCACCGTGTCGAGCCGTGCGGCAGAAAATCTGTTCTGGGCCGGGCGTTATGGCGAGCGCGCGGAAAACAATGTGCGGCTGTTGCGCCTGATTCTCGGCTCGCTCGAAGGCAACGACGCCGATGCGATGTTCCCCACGCTGGTGGAACTCGCCATGCACTGCGGTCTCGTGCAGTCGGGCGATATGTTTGCGCCGAACTCGCCGCAAGTGTTCGAGCGTGCTCTGGTCGCGAATCTGAGCGACAGCACCGGGCCGACGAGCATCGGGCAGAACCTCGCCTGGCAGGCGCGTTCGAACGGCGAAGTGCGTGGGCGTTTGTCGAACGATCACTGGCGCACTATCCTCGCGGCGCGCAACGATTTCCGCGACGCGTTGCAGACCTTGATGCCGGCTGCGGGTTCGAACGGTAACGGTCAAGTCAATGGAAACGGGAGCGGCCGGGCGGAGCGTGGCGAGCGTTACGATCGCTATGACCGCGTGACGTTGATGAACGCGCTCGAACGCCTGTCGGTGCAATTGTCGGCGATCAGCGGCGCGCAAGGCGACCGCATGACACGCGACGAAGCGTGGCGTCTGTTGTTCGTTGGGCGGCACATCGAACGCGTATGGACGATGACGTCGTTCCTGCGTGTGGTTGCCGATAAAGGCCAGCTCGCGACGCCGGCCGGCTTCGATCTGCTGCTTCAACTGTTCGACAGCACGCTGACGTATCGCTCGCTGTACCCGGGCCGTTTCGAGGTGCCGGCGCTGCTTGATCTGCTGGTGATCGAGCCGACCAATCCGCGCGGCATCTACGGCGTGTATGAGCGCCTGCGCAAAAAACTCGACGAAATCGCCGTGGCTGCGGGCAGCATGCGGCATCGTCCGTTTGCGGAATTGATGCCGCCTGCCGCTTCGTTGCCGACGCTCGAGTCGCTGTGCGAAGTCGACGAGAACGGTTCATACGCCGAGCTGATTGCGGTGTGCGATCTGATTGGCGGCTATGTCGGCGCGGCCGCGCATGAGATCAGCGCGCGCTATTTCAGCCATGCAAGTACGGTCGCTTCGCAGGTGTGGTCATGAAGAACGCGCCGACCGTGTTGTCCGTCTCGCATCGCACGACCTATCACTATTCCACCTATGTGGAGACCGCGCAGCATCTCGCGACGATCCGGCCGATTGCCTGTGCGTGGCAGCGTGTGGTCTCGCACAGCGAAAAGATCGACCCCGAACCGTCGTATCGGACCAGCCGTATCGATGCATTCGGCAACGACGTGCTGTACTTCGCGCTGGACGCCCCCCACGAACGCTTGCAGCTCGTGAGCGAAACCACCGTGGCGCTCATGCCGCGCTGGACCGACCTCGACCCCGAAGAGACGCCGGAATGGGAAGAAGTGGCGGATGCGCTGCGTTTTTGTGTCGGCGGCGAATTCCGGCCTGAGGTGGAGTTCTGCTTTGCGTCGCCGAATATCGTGCCGCGGCCGTCGTTGCGTGCTTATGCGTTGCCGAGCTTTCCGCCCGGCATGCCGATCGTGGCGGGTGCGATCGATCTGATGCACCGGATTCACGAAGATTTCGACTATAAGCCTTCGGCGACCATGTTCGATACGCCGGCCGAGCGCGCTTTCGAATTGAAGAGCGGGGTGTGCCAGGACTTCGCGCAGGTGATGATCGGCTGCCTGCGCTCGCTGGGTTTGCCGGCGCGCTACGTGAGCGGTTATCTGCGCAACGATCCGCCGCCTGGGCAACCCCGCCTGATTGGCGCGGATGCCTCGCATGCGTGGGTGTCGGTATATTGCCCGGGAAGCGGCTGGGTCGATCTCGATCCCACCAATGACGTGCTCGCCGATATGGACCATGTGACGCTCGCGATCGGGCGCGATTACAGCGACGTGTCCTTGCTGCGCGGGATGATTCTGGGCGGCGGGGCGCATCGGGTGGAAGTGGGGGTGACGGTGTTGGCGCTTTGAGCAGCTTTTAACCCTTCAGCAAGCCCCTTTCCCGTCAGACAGATTCGCTTCACGTGCCCCGCGCGCGCTTCGGCACGCCTCTTTTATCCCGCTTTCGGGGAAAACCCTCGCCTGTCTTTCCCATTCAGTGGGAATCCGTTTTTTGAAATCCGAGAATGTTCTGGCATTCTGAATCCGTTATTCATTGTGGATAGTTTTCATCGTGAACGCGGAACAGGGTGTGACGGGAGCCGAACGCGTGCTGCTGGTGCTGGCGGCACTCGCCAGTCACGGCAAGGCCATGTCGGTCAGGGATTTGCTCGCGGTCACCGGTCTCGCGCAAAGCACGCTGTACCGGCAGATCGCGTTGCTCAAGCGCTGGGGTTTTGTCGCTGAAAACGCAGGCCATTACGCGCCTGGGCCGATCAGCTTGCAACTTGCGCTTGGCTTCGATGTGAATTCGCTGCTCGTCGAAGCGAGCCGTAGCGAAATGCAGCAACTGGCGCGCGCCTCGCAAGAAAGTATCGGGCTCGTGGTGGCGGTCAAGCATCAGGTGATGTGCCTGGAAATGGTCGATAGCCAGCACTCGTTGCGCTGTTCGTTCGAAAAAGGCCGCGCCGTGCCGCTGAAAGCCGGCGCTTCCGCGAAATCGCTGCTGGCGTTCATGGCCGACAAGGCGCGCACCGAAGTGCTCGATAGCGTATTCGACAACGACCCCGCCGGCCGCGCCGCGATCGAAACCGAACTCGAACAGATTCGCGCTCAAGGCTACGCCGTTAGCGATAGCGAGGTCGATCCGGGCGTGTGGGGCGTGAGCGCCCCGATCTTTCATCGCAGCGCACGCGGCGCGGGCAGCAGCGCGTCGATCACGCTGATGGCGCCGTCCACGCGCGCCATTGGCCGCGAAAGCCAATTCATCGACGGGACGCTACGCACGGCCCGCGCTATTTCCGAGCATATGCAAACCGATTGATCGGGCAAGGCCGTCCCCGGCCGGCATTCGATCTGGATACCGAACAAACTGAACGAAGCGAACGAACTGAACGAACCACCAGGAGCCCTCCCATGAAACTGAATCGACTGTTGTCCCTCGCATGCGTCACCTTTGCGGTGACGTTCGCCGGCTTTTCCGGCGCGGCATCCGCACAAACGGCGGATGTGCTGAACGTCGCCACCGACGCGACCTTCCCGCCGATGGAATTCACCGAAAACGGCGCGCGCACCGGCTTCGACGTCGACATGATGAACGCGCTCGCGAAAGTCATGGGCAAGCGCGTGCAATGGACTGATATCGACTTCAAGGGCCTGGTTCCGGGCTTGATCGCGCATCGTTTCGACGCGGCGATTTCCGGCATCTATATCACCGACGAGCGCGCGAAAGTGATCGACTTCACCGATTCGTACTACGCAGGTGGTCTCGTGGCACTGGTGAAAGCCGATTCGCCCATCAAGTCCATCGCCGACCTGAACGGCAAGAAAGTGTCGGTCCAGGTGGGCACGAAGTCGGTCGGCTTCCTGCGTGACAACTACCCGCAGATCAACCGCGTCGAAGTCGAGAAGAATCAGGAAATGTTCGACCTGGTGGGTATCGGCCGCGCCGATGCCGCCGTGACCGGCAAGCCCGCCGCCTATCAATTCGTGAAGACGCGCAGCGGTTTTCGCGTGCTCGACAAACAGCTGACCACCGAAGCCTACGGCATTGCGGTGCGCAAGGACGAGCCGCAACTGAAGGCGGAATTCAACACGGCGCTGGCGAAGATCAAGGCAGACGGCACTTACGCGGCAATCGTCAAGAAGTGGTTCGGCGCCACCGCGCAATAACCGGCTGAGCAGACATAATGGAACTCGATTTTTCGCCGGTGATCGCCGGCTGGCCGGACATCATGCATGGCGCGCTGGTGACGGTCGAAGTGACCGCCGCCGCGCTCGGCCTGAGCTGCGTGCTGGGCCTGTTGATCGGTATCGGCCGGCTCACGCCGCAGCGGCGCATCGTGTACGGCTTCTGTACCGCGTACCTCACGTTTTTCCGCGGCACGCCGCTGCTCGTGCAACTCTTCCTGCTGTTCTTCGGCTTGCCGCAATTCGGCATTCTGTTGCCGGCTTTCGTGTGCGGAATGCTTGGGCTCGGCCTGTACTCGGCGGCCTACGTATCGGAGATCGTACGCGGTGCGATTCAGTCGGTGGATCGCGGCCAGATGGAGGCGGCGCGTTCGATCGGCATGTCGTCCGGGCAGGCCATGCGCGCGATCATTCTGCCGCAGGCGATCGTGCGGATGATCCCGCCGCTCGGCAACGAGTTCATCGCACTGATCAAGAATTCAGCGCTGGTGTCGCTGCTGACTATCGACGATCTGATGCATGAAGGCCAGAAGATCATTAGCGTGTCCTACCGTTCGCTCGAGGTGTATCTGGCCATCGCGCTGGTGTATCTGGTGTTGACGCAGGCGACCAATTACGCGCTGCATCGTGTGGAGCGCCGCTTGCGTGCAGGAGGAATGGTGCAATGAATACCGTGGCCAAAGTGGATCAACCTATCGTCAGCATTCGTGGGCTCACCAAATCGTTCGGCTCGCACACCGTGCTCAACGGTATCGATTTCGACATTCAGCCGCAGCAGGTGGTGGTCGTGATCGGGCCGAGCGGCTCGGGCAAGAGTACTTTCCTGCGCTGCTGCAATGGGCTCGAACAGGCGGAAGGCGGCACGATCGATATCTGCGGGCATCGTCTCGTGGACCATGGGACGATGCTCAAGGAGCGCTCGCTGAATGCGCTGCGCACCGAAGTGGGCATGGTGTTTCAGTCGTTCAATCTGTTTCCGCATCTGTCGGTGCTGCACAACATCACGGTCGGCCCGCGGATGCTGCGTGGCGCCAGTAAGGCCGAAGCCGAAGCGACTGCAACCGCTTTGCTGGAAAAGGTCGGGCTTGCCCATAAGGCGCATGTGATGCCGGCGAGTCTGTCGGGCGGTCAGAAACAACGCGTTGCCATTGCTCGCGCGCTGGCGATGCAGCCGCGCGTGATGTTGTTCGACGAGCCGACTTCCGCACTCGATCCCGAGCTGGTCGGCGAAGTGCTGCAGGTGATGAAGCTGCTCGCGAGCGAAGGCATGACGATGGTGGTCGTGACGCACGAAATGGGTTTCGCGAAAGAAGTCGCCGACGTGGTGGTGGTGATGGACGGCGGCGTAATCGTCGAAGCTGGACCGCCTGCCGAGATTTTCTCGGCGCCGTCGCAGCCGCGCACGCGGGCTTTCTTGCAGGCGGTGTTGTCGCGCGCATGAGAGTTCCATTCGACGACAAGGTGTGGATCGGCCGTTCCGACGACGGTGAGCCTGGCGACACCCGGCGTATTTTCAATCAGGTGGTGGCGTTTGGCGGCGCGCCGGCGCATGAAGTTAAGCTTCACGGCGCACTGCAAGTTGAAAACGATGCGCCGGTGATTATCGGTTTTGGCTCCGACGAAGGCGTGCGGCGCAATCAGGGCCGTACCGGCGCGGCACATGCGCCGAAGGAATTGCGCAGGGTTCTGGCCGGCCTGCCGGCGAAGACCGCGATGGCGACGCTTGCCGATGCGGGTGACGTGATCTGCGACGACGGCGACCTCGAAGGCGCGCAGGCGGAACTAGCGAGCGCGATAAGCGACGTGCTCGCGGCCGGCGCCCGGCCTTTGGTGTTCGGCGGCGGTCATGAGGTTGCGTGGGGGACGTATAGCGGTTTGCGCCTGCATCAGGATCGCGTGGCCGCCGCATCGATCACTTCAATGGCCACTTCAATTGCCACCCGCAAGCTGCTTATCATCAACTTCGATGCGCACTTCGATCTGCGCCAGAAGCGGCCCGCCAATTCGGGCACGCCGTTCGATCAGATTGCGAACGATTGCGCCGCGCGCGGCTTGCCGTTCAACTACGCGTGCTTCGGTATCAGCGATCTGGGCAATACCGCTTCGCTGTTTGCCCATGCAGAAGAACTTGGCGTGCACTACGTGCTCGACAGCGACATGCAGGAACCGCAATTGCCGCAGCGTCTGCATGAGCTCCAGCAGTTGCTGGATGCAGCGGACGATGTCTATCTGACAATCGACCTTGACGTGCTCCCGGCTGCTACCGCCCCTGGCGTCTCGGCACCTGCGGCGTTAGGCGTGCCGCTGTCGGTCGTCGAGGCAATGGTGCTGCGCGTGCGTACGTCGGGCAAGCTGCGGGCGGCGGATATCGCGGAGTACAACCCGTCGCTCGATCAGGACAAGCGCACGGCGAGGGCGGCGGCACGATTGGCGTATCGGTTGCTTTAACACACAGCACCGCGCAGCAATGCGCGGGGGCGAAGCAGGCCGCTAAACAGAACGGCTCACGGATTACTCCAGTGAGCCGTTTTCCGTTTCAACAGCGCGTACCTACTGCACAAACGCCCCAATCGAAAGAAACGGATTCACCTTGCCGGCATAGTTTGCCGGATCGTAGGTCAAGCTGGGCTGATTGACCCCGTTCATCAGCAGACCGTACACCGGGCCCACCCTCACCATCACGCCGGTGTCCCCCGCCTTGTAGATAGCCGTGCCGCCGGACATCAGGTCCTTGTTCGCGGTCACCTTGACGAGACCCGGCTGGGTCTGGGTGAAGTCGAGCGAGAAGTTGCTCGACAACGCCGAGGTGAACGGATTCAGCAACGCGGCCGACGGACTCTGGAACAACGTGGCGCCGTAGTTCACCCCGGCATTGAACGAGGCGCTGCCGTCGCCGCACGTGCCCACGGCCACATAGACCAACTGCCCGTTGAAGTAGATCGCGGTGGAACCCTGGCCGATGCTGGTCACCACGCCGCATGCCGAAGCGCTGTTGGCGCCGATGTATCCGCCGCTCAGCGCCGTTTGGTCGATCTTCGTGGCGGGCGCCAGCAGCGAGATGCCGAGCTGATCGTCGAGCGCGTTGTTCGTGATATTGAGCGGATTCGCATCGGTATGGGCATAGCCGACGCGAATCACGACCGGCACGAGCTGGTTGTTCACCTTGCCGACGATCATGATGCCGTGCGCCTGGCTTTGCGAGAAGAGCAGTTGCAGCACGCCCACGCCGACGGCGGGATAACTCAGGGACAGCGGCGAACTCGCGCTGACGAACACGTTGTCCGGCGTGCCATCGGCATTGGTGCGCAGCGTCCACGGCGTGCCGGTCATCGCGCACGAGTACAGCGACGAATCGGCTGTACAGGAACCGTCCGCGTTGAGGGTCTCGCTGGCCTGAATCGCGGTCGGCGACCAGCCGGTCATCGATTGGCCGTCGGCGCTCTGCGCGAAGCTGCCTTCCGGGTTGACGCGGAATCCCAGTTCGTTATACGCGCCGGCCACCTGCTTGAAGTCGGTGACGGTTTCGCTGAAGCCGAGGAACGGATACGAGTCGAACGTGCGCGAGGGCACGGCACCAATCAGAAATCCGGGGAAGGGTTCGAGTCCGTCGAACTGAATCGTCGCTCCTGGAATCCCGCCGCCGATGATCCCCTGGCCGACGAACAGCATCGGCGGGTCCTGCGGATTGATCGTGACGCTGTAGCTGCCGTCGGCGGTCTTGCCGTTCTTCAGCATGATCGCGCAGCGGTTCTGTTCGGCGGTCGGCAGCGCAAATGCACCGCCCGGGTTGTCGTAGTCGCCGGTGATCGTCATGCCGGCCCGCGTGCTGTTGACCTGGCCCGCCGAAGTCGGCACGGCCGATTCGATGAAGGTCATCTGGTATTGCTTCTTCGTCGAATCGAATTTCATCTTGATGTATTCGCCGCTGCCCGAGCCGCCCGTATAGGTCGTCGAATAGTCGAGCGTGTCGGGGCACAGCCTGGCGCCGACAACCGGGGTGCCGGCCGGCTGACCTTGCGGCGGGCAGGAACTGCCCGAGCATTGCGGTACCGCTACGGCTGCCGGGTCGTCGGATTTGCCGCCGCCACAGGCGGCGAGCACCACAGGCAGCACGAGCGTGGCGACGCGTGTCGCGACGGATGAACCGCCGCGCTGTTTGAATGCCATTTTGTTTGTCTCCTCATGAATCGTCGTTCGTTATTAATTCGTCTGCTGCAATGACCCCGATCAGGCGGCTCGATTAGCCGGGATTCTGCTTGCCGTCTGAATGGCTGAAGCCACGTATCGGCTTGCTTTTTACCTCGCCAGACGAGTAATGCGACTCGGTGCGGTCATGCCCGTCCAATATCGGACGCCCTTAGCCGGATCGCCGCCATGGGCCGATTTAAATACGCGTAAACAGGCTCGCAAGCCATCTCCGACGCATGCCTGCACCAGCGGCCGAGGCGTAGGCCGTTTTATCAGGTCAGGCAAGCTGGATAAGCCGTAGCGGCAATGGAATTAATGCAGAAATCGATACGGCGTATGCAATCCGGATTGCGAATCTCGCCGGAGTTGTTATGGATGACATTAATGTCTCCTTGGCCTGTTATTAGATTTAATGTTTGCGGGTGAACATTAAGCCGCTGCTGCGAACTTGTATATAGTGGCAGTAATCCAAACTCGAGCCATGGATTTTATCGCCGTGCCATGGGCCTTACATCGGGATTTCAAACGGACGTATGTATGAACGTTCGCTACGGACCTGCGCGCTGAGCAGATTTCGCAACACAGTGTTCAACGCGAGCAAACTTGACTCTGTGCGTATGCACATATAGACTGCCCACCATGAACCGTCCTCTCTCTTACGACGAATGCAATTGTTTCGCGCTGCGCCAGGCGGCCCGGCACGTCACGCAGATTTACGAGCGCCATCTTGGCCAGGTCGGGCTGACGGCGGCGCAGTTCACGATTCTCGCGAGGCTCGCGCGAACGCCGAACCTGACGATGCTGGATCTCGCCGATGCCATGGTCATGGAGCGCACTACGCTGGTCCGTGCCATGAAGCCATTGCAACGCGACGGGCTGGTGGTCGCGGAAGCCGCGGAGCATGACGGCCGCACGTTTCTGTTCAGTCTCACGAAGCAGGGCGAAGCCACCTTCGATCAGGCGGCCATTGCATGGCGTGCTGCGCAGGACGAGTTCGAGGAAAAGTTCGGCCACGCGCGTGCAAAAGCGCTGCGCGCCGAGTTGTTCAGCATCACCGGATAGACAGAATGGATCGGCTCGTTTCAACGAGCGTTGGTCTGCCTGATTGTGTGCATACGCACTCACGAATGGGACGTGCAACGATGGATGGGCTCTTCGACGACGACTGTTTTGCGATTCGCCAGGCCGCACGCTATGTGTCGCAGATATACGACCGGCATCTGGCGAATGTCGGATTGACCATCACACAGTTTTCACTGCTGGGGCGGCTCAAGCGCACCGGACCGATGACGATGAAACAGATGGCCGAAGCCATGCGCATGGAGCGCACCACGCTGGTCCGCACGATCCAGCCGCTACGCCGCAATGGTCTGGTGTCGAGCGAGGCACTCGGTGCCGACGCGCGGGCGCTGACGATCGCGCTGACTGCAGCAGGCGAGCAGCGTCTCCAGGCAGGACGTGAACATTGGCATGCCGCCCAGGCCGAATTCGAGCACCGGTTCGGCGAAAGGCGCGCGGCGGCGCTGCGAGGCGAATTGTTCGCCATCACACGGGATTCAATCTAGCCGTCGCAAGTACGGCGACTCACGGGCGGCGCGCTGTCACGCGCTGTTTTTTCAACGCAACCAGTGCATACACACAGACGACCATCATGTCCACTACACCTTCGACAATTGCGCCGCCCAGCGCGGCCAACGCCGCCAAACCGGCGCGGCGCATTCCATGGATGCTGCTCGCGATCATCGCGGTGCTTGCCGTGCTCGCGCTGGCTGCGTCGTACTGGTTCTTCGTCGGCCGTTTTGTCGAAACGACGGACGATGCCTACGTCGGTGGCGATGTGACCGTGATGTCGCCGAAAGTGAACGGCTTCGTGACGGATGTACTGGTGCGCGACAACCAGTTTGTCCACGCGAATCAGGTGTTGATCCGCCTCGATGCGCGCGATTACGACGCTCGGCTCGCGCAGGCCAGCGCGGAAGTGGAGAGCGCACAGGCGGCCGTCACCGAATTGCAGGCGAAGAAATCCTTGCAGCTTGCCACCATCAACGAGCAGGCCGCCGAGGTTCGCGCGTCCGGCGCCGAGTTGACGCGCAGCGCCGCCGATCAGTTGCGCTATCGCGAACTGGTGAAGGACGACGCCGTATCGAACCAGGTCGTGGAGCGTGCGGACGCCGATCTGTCCAAGGCGCATGCCGCGGTCGACCGCAGCAGCGCGGCGCTGATTGCAGCGCAGCGGCAGATCGCCGTACTCGACGCGCAGATCGGCGACGCCGAGGCGCGCATCGCCACCGCACAGGCGGCGCAACGGGTTGCGGCATTGAATGTGGAGTACACGACGATCCGCTCGCCGATCGACGGTTACGTCGGCAATCGCACCGCGCGCGTCGGCCTGCTGGCGAACACGGGCGTATCGCTGCTGACCGTGGTGCCGTCGAGCGGACTGTGGGTCGACGCCAACTTCAAGGAAGACCAGTTGAAGAAGATGCATGTGGGGGACCGTGTGGATGTCGATCTGGATGCATCGAGCCAACGGCTTCACGGCGTGGTTGAGAGCCTTGCACCCGCGACCGGCGCGACTTTTAGCGTGCTGCCGGCCGAGAACGCCACCGGCAACTTTACGAAGATCGTGCAGCGCGTGCCGGTGCGCGTGCGTCTCGATGTGCCTAAGGACATGCAAGGCGTGCTGCGGCCTGGACTCTCGGCGACGGTGAAGGTGCATGTCGATGCCGGCAACACGCCGGCGCGTGGATGAACCGTCATGACCCAGGTTCTCACCAATCCCGCCGACCTGCCGACGCGAACCAAAGTCCTTGCGTTCACGCTGATGTGCATTGGGTTTTTCATGGCGACGCTCGATATTCAGATCGTTGCGTCGTCGCTCAAGGATATCGGCGGCGGTTTGTCCGCGAGCCAGGACGAGCTCTCGTGGGTACAGACCTCGTATCTGATCGCTGAGATTCTGGTGATTCCGATGTCCGGCTGGCTCACCCGCGTATTCTCGACGCGTTGGGTGTTCGCGTTCTCCGCGCTCGGCTTCACGGTGACCAGCATGCTATGCGGTCTCGCGTGGGACATCAACTCGATGATTCTGTTCCGCGGTTTGCAGGGCGCGCTCGGCGCCGCGATGATCCCGACGGTGTTCACCACGGCGTTCGTGCTGTTCCCCGGCAAGCAGCGCCTGATTGCGTCCACTACCATCAGCGCGCTTGCCACGCTCGCACCGACCGTCGGCCCGGTGATCGGCGGCTGGATCACGTCGCAATGGTCATGGCACTGGCTGTTCTATCTGAACCTGGTGCCGGGCCTGGCCGTGACGCTGATGGTGCCGAAGTACGTGCACTTCGACAACGTCGATCTGTCTCTGCTGAAGAAGGGCGACTACCTCGGCATCCTGCTGATGTCCGGTTTTCTCGGCTGCCTTGAATATGTGCTGGAAGAGGGACCACGCAAGAACTGGTTCGGCGACGACGTGATCGTGACGTGCACATGGATCGCCGCGATCAGCGGGTTCCTGTTCATCGTGCATGCGTTCACCGCGAAGGAGCCGATCGTCGATTTGCGTGCATTGGCGATCCGCAACTTCGGCATTGGCAGCCTGCTGTCGTTCATCACCGGCATCGGGATCTTCTGCGCGGTGTTTCTTACGCCCTTGTTCCTGTCGCGTGTGCGCGGGTTCGATTCGTTGCAGATCGGCGTGGCGTTGCTGTCGGTCGGCTGTTTTCAACTGGTCGCGATGGTTGCCTATTCGGTGGTCGCGCGCTTCGTCGACATGCGGATCCTGCTGGTGTTCGGCCTCGTGCTGTTCGGCGTCGGCTGTTATCTGTATGTGCCGCTGACCAATCAATGGGGCTGGCAGGAGCTGCTGATCCCGCAGGCGTTGCGTGGCATCGGCCAGCAGTTCTGCATTCCACCCATCGTCACGATGGCGCTCGGTTCGTTGCCGATGTCGAGACTGCGGTCCGCCAGCGGGCTGTTCAATCTGATGCGCAATCTGGGCGGTGCAATCGGCATTGCAGTGAGCAGCACCATGCTCAACGACCGCTTGAATCTCCACTACGAGCGGCTCGACGAACATCTGAGCGCGGGCCGTCCGGTCGTCGAATCGATCTTGCAGCGGCAAAGCGCGCATTTTGCGCAAGTCGGCGGGGATGCGCTGAATGCGGCCAATGCGGGCCTCGGGCAGTTGCATGCACTGCTAATGCGCGAAGCGCTCGTACTTACGTTCTCCGATACGTTTTTTGCGCTGTCGCTCTGTTTTGTGGTCGGCTTGCTGAGCGTGCTGCTCTCTCGCCCATTCGGCAACACCGCGCCGCCGCCCGACGCTCATTGAGGAATCCAGTATGAAACCATTTGTTTTCAAAGTACTCGCGAGCGCGGCGTTGCTGACACTCGCGGCATGCGCGGTGCAACCGGAAACGCATGCGGACCTGAAACAGTCGGTTCAGACCGTCGCGCCGGCCGCTTGGAATGTCGATGCGCCTCAAGACAGCGTCAATGCGGACGCGTGGTGGACGCAATTCGGCGATCCTGTCATGCATCAACTGGTGGACTCCGTGCTGACGGGCAATCTCGATGTGCAAGCCGCAGTGGAACGCGTCAAGCAGGCGCAGGATATCGCGACGCAAAATCGCGCGGCGTTGCTGCCCGAACTGGATGCGAGCGCGAATGCAGCGGACTCCCGGCAGAATACGCCGCCACCGCTCGGCTATGTGCGTCAGGCCGGCATCGGCGTGACGGCGAGCTGGACACCGGACGTGTTTGGCGGCGAACGCCTTGCCGTTCTCGCGGCACAGGCGCAAGTGTCGGGGCGGCAAGCGGCCTTGAATCAACTGCGTCTGGCGCTCGCGGCGAATACAGCCGCGGCGTATATCGATCTGCGCTGGGCGCAAGCGCAATTGCAGATTCTCAGCGACAACGAACAGATTCGCGCCCGCGCGTTGAAACTTACGCAGCAGCGTTTGCGTTATGGACTTTCGACGCAACTCGACGTCGCGCGTGCGCAGAATCAGCTACAGGATCTGCAGGCACAGATTCCGCGCGTGCAGTCGACCATGCAGCATCAACTGAGTCTGATCGCGGTCTATTCGGGACGCACGCCGGAGAGCGTCGACGGTTTGATGCTGGCCGATCCGCATCAGGCGCATGACATTCCGGTGCCGGCGCAAAGCTTACCGCAGACGCTGCCGTCGGAGGCGCTGTTGCAGCGGCCCGACGTACGCAATGCCTACGCCATGGTCGAACAGCGCGCGGCGGAAGTGGGTGTTTCGAAAGCGCAGCGCTATCCGCAATTCAAGCTCAATCTCGCCGACGGTCTGTTGGCTTCGTCCTATCTCGGCTTGCCGACGCTGACCGACAACCTCTTCAGCGCCGCGTTGAACGCGACGAGTCCGATCTTCAATGCCGGCCGTATCACCGCGAATATCGACGCGAGCGAGAGCCGGATGCGCGAGTCGCAACTCGGTTTGCAGCAAACCATGTTGCAGGCGCTCAAGGAGATCGAGGACAACCGCAGCGAGCTGGTGAGCGGCGCGGTGCAGGTGCAACGGCTGGGTGGCGCGCTCGATGCATCGAACCAGGCGCTGCATTTGTCGAGCGAACTCTACAAGGGCGGCGCGACGGATTTCCTCGACGTGCTTGCCGCGCAGGAGGCGTATCTGCGCGACGCGGAGTCGTTGAATCAGGCCAAACGCGAACATGCGCTCGCGGCAGTCGCGCTGTACCGCTCGCTCGGTGGGGGCTGGGATGTTCCTGAAACGGTCACGGCGGCATCGTCGAATTGATGCGCACGGACGTGGCGGTGGAATGGATGAAATGGGTGGAGTGGGTGGCGTAGGTGAATCAGGCAGGCCAACTGGAGATGAATCATGAGTACACGGGAAGTGGTGATCTGCAATCCGGTGAGAACGCCGATTGGCGCGTTCGGCGGATCGCTGAAAGAAGTGCCCGCAACCGAACTGGGCGCGGTGGCGGTGCGTGAGACGCTGCGGCGCAGCGGTCTTGATCCGGCCGCGTTGGCCTCGGTGGTGATGGGCAACGTGATTCAGGCCGGCAACAGGATGAATCCAGCGCGCCAGGCGTCGATCGGCGGCGGCGTGCCGGTCGCTGTGCCTGCATTGACGGTCAATCGTGTGTGCGGTTCGGGCGCGCAGGCAATTGCGTCCGCGGCCCAGGAAGTCTGGCTTGGCCTGGGCGACGCAAGCGTCGCCGGCGGTATGGAAAACATGGACCGCGCGCCCTATCTGCTCGACGGCGGCCGCTGGGGGTATCGGATGGGTAACGCGCAAGTCCATGACAGCCTGCTGCGCGACGGCCTGAACGACGCCTTCTCCGGCGAGCATTCGGGCTGGCATACCGAAGACCTCGTCGCGCAGTTCGACCTCACGCGCGAAACGCAGGACCGTTGGGCCGCGCGTTCTCAGCAGCGCTTTGCCGAGGCGCAGGCGCGCGGCGATTTCAATGCTGAACTGGTGCCGGTGGAAATTCCGGGGCGTAAAGGTCCGCAGCATTTTGCGAGCGACGAGCAGCCGCGCCCGGACACCACGGTCGAAACGCTCGCCAGATTGCGTCCGGCATTTCGTCCAGACGGCACGATTACCGCGGGCAACGCGCCGGGATTAAACAGCGGAGCGGCCGCCATGCTGGTCGCTGAGCGCGGGTTCGCCGAGGCGCGCGGCATCGAGCCATTCGCGCGGCTGGTGGCGTATGGCGTCGCGGCCGTCGAGCCGGGCATGTTCGGCCTCGGTCCGGTGCCCGCCGTGCAAATGGCGCTGGCGCGCGCAGGTTGGGAACTCGGCGACGTCGAACGCTTCGAGATCAATGAAGCCTTCGCTGCCGTGCCGATCGCGGTAGCGCGCAGACTCGGCATCGCGGATGAACTGATCAACGTGCAGGGTGGCGCGATTGCGCACGGCCATCCGATCGGCGCGACCGGTGCGGTATTGACGACACGCCTGCTGCATTCGATGCGCCGCGACGGCTTGAAGCGAGGCATCGTCACGTTGTGTATCGGTGGCGGCCAGGGGATTGCGCTGGCGCTGGAAGCGCTGTGAGACCGGCTAATGAAAGATCGGTAGCGCCAGAAATCCCTTGATGACGATTGCGTTGGCAATGTCGATAAAGAAGGCGCCCACCATCGGCACCACCAGAAAGGCGAGATGCGAATGGCCGAAACGGTGATCCAACAATGACCGCCTCGATGAATGACTTTGAGGAGCATGAGCCGGTCAGATGCGGGCAGCGCAATGTTTAGAGTTTTTTCCGGCACCGGTTTCGTTTAGCATCACTGCCACTTTCACGAGAACATCAAGAGATATGGCACTGATCGCACGAAACGTCCTTGGGATTGCCGTACTGTTGCTCATCGCTTTCATCTTTTCGACCAACCGGCGCGCCATCCGCTTGCGGACTGTCATCCCGGCGCTGCTCGCACAGATCGGTATCGGCGCTTTCATACTCTTCGTGCCGCTCGGCAAGACGGTTCTATCGGCCGCTGCGTCGGGCGTCAATCACGTGCTCGACTATGGCAACGCGGGCATCGAGTTCCTGTTTGGCGGCCTCGTGCAGTCGAAGATGTTCCAGATCTTCGGCGACGGCGGCTTTGTGTTCGCGGTGCGGGTGCTGCCGGCCATCATCTTCGTTACCGCGCTCATTTCGGTGCTGTACTACATCGGCGTGATGCGCTGGATCGTGCTCGTGCTCGGTACGATATTCCAGAAACTGCTCGGCGTATCGAAGCTCGAATCGTTCTCGGCTGTGACCACGATCTTCCTGGGGCAGAGCGAAATGCCTGCCGTGGTCAAGCCGTTTACGCGCGACATGACCGGCGCCGAACTGTTCGCGGTGATGTCGAGCGGCATGGCGGCGATTGCCGGATCGGTGCTGGCGGGCTACGCGGGTCTCGGTGTGCGGGTGGATTATCTGTTGGCCGCGTCTTTCATGGCGGTACCCGGCGGCTTGCTGTTCGCCAAGATCATTCACCCGAGCACCGAACCGAGCCGCGTGCATCTCGAGCACCTCAGCTTTGACGAAAAGCGTCCCGCGAATGTGATCGAAGCCGCGAGTTCCGGCGCGACCGTGGGCCTGAAAATCGCGGTGATGGTCGGCGCAATGCTGATTGCGTTCGTCGGCCTGATCGCGTTGCTCAACGGTATTGTCGGCGGCATAGGCGGCTGGTTCGGTCATCCGCAACTGTCGATGCAGTCGGTGCTCGGCACGGTATTCGCGCCGCTTGCGTACCTGATCGGCGTGCCGTGGAGCGAAGCCAGCATCGCCGGCAATTTCCTTGGCCAGAAGATCATTCTGAACGAGTTCGTGGCTTATGCATCGCTGTCGCCGTATCTGAAAGATGCCGCGAGCGTAAGCGCCGCCGGCCTGCAGGCACTCGATCCGCGTACCCTTGCTATTCTGTCGTTTGCGCTGTGCGGCTTCGCGAACTTTGCGTCGATCGCGGTGCTGACGGGTGGCTTTAGCGCCGTCGCGCCGGAACGCCGCGCCGAAGTCGCGCGCTATGGCTTGCGTGTGGTGCTCGCCGCGACGCTCTCGAACCTGATGAGCGCCACGATTGCGGGCATGTTCCTGACGCTGAATTGAATCGAGGATATTGCATGAACATGGAACAACTGCTGGAACGCGCGGCTGCGGCGCGAGAAAAGGCCTATGCGCCCTATTCGAAGTTCAAGGTCGGCGCGGCGTTGCTGACCAGAGACGGCACGGTGTTCGACGGCTGCAACGTCGAGAACGCTTCGTACGGGTTGTGTAATTGCGCCGAACGTACGGCGTTTTTCAGTGCGATTGCCGCGGGCTATCAACGCGACCAGTTCGCCGCGCTCGCCGTAATCGGCGATACGGATGGCCCGATCGCACCGTGCGGCGCGTGCCGCCAGGTGATCATCGAACTGGGCGGCCCCGAATTGCCGATCCGGCTCGGCAATCTGCATGGCGCGACGCGCGACACCACCGCCCGTGAACAATTGCCGGATGCGTTCTATCTATGAGCAGGCATAAGGTTATCTACGACACCGATCCCGGCGTGGACGATGCGATGGCGCTGGTTTTTCAGGCGCTGCATCCGGACATCGATTTGCTGGGGCTCACGAGCGTATTCGGCAACGCCACGATCGAGACCACCACGCGTAACGCGCGTTTTCTCGCCGGGCGGTTCGCGCCGGGCGTGCCCGTAGCGCAGGGCGCCGCCGCACCGCTCAGGCGCGCCGCGCCCGAGCCGCTCGCGTGGATTCATGGCGATAACGGCCTCGGCAACATCACGATCGAAGCCGGCGTTGAAGCCCCGCTCGACGCGCGCCCCGGGCACCGCTTCATCATCGACACTGTGCGCGCGCATCCCGGCGAAGTCACCTTGATTGCCGTCGGACCGCTGACGAACCTGGCATTGGCGCTGACCGACGATCCGCGGATCGCTTCGCTCGTCAAACAGGTGGTCGTGATGGGTGGCGCGTTCGGCACGGATGGCGTGCTCGGCAACGTAACGCCCGCCGCCGAGGCGAACCTCCTCGGCGATCCCGATGCGGCCGATATCGTGTTCGGCGCGCCGTGGCCGGTGGTGATCGTGGGCCTCGACGTCACGCAGCGCACCATCATGAGCGAGGACTATCTGGCGTCGCTGCGCGATCGCGGCGGTGCGGCCGGGCAGTTCGTGTGGGACGTGTCGCGGCACTACCAGGCCTTTCATGAGCAAAGCGCGCAGCTCAAGGGTATTTACGTACACGATTCTTCGGCGGTCGCCTATGTGCTGGCACCGCATCTCTATACGGTTCGCAGTGGGCCGGTACGGGTGCTGACGGACGGTATCGCGGTGGGCCAAAGCATCCAGAAGCCTTCCACGATGCCGGTGCCCGCGCCGGATTGGGACAGCCGGCCCGAGGCCGTGGTTTGTCTCGACGTGGATGTGCCCGGCATGCTCGCGCTATACGAGGGCACCGTCTGCGGCACGCTGCAAAACCATCCGGGAACGAACTGGCGGCGCGCCAATTGATCTGACGTAACGCACAGTGCATTGCAGCAAACCGGTCCGCCACGCTGGCCGATGCGCATCGTCAATCTTTGCTACATTTCTGCAGACGTGCTGCGTACGCGGTTCTCAAAGCGCTGGCTGATCGACCCGGTGCGCGTGACCCAAATCTATCGAGAGGCAAAAGATGCGAATTCTAGTAGTGGGGGCGGGTGCCGTAGGCGGCTATTTCGGCGGACGTCTCGCGGCGGCGGGTCAGGACGTGACCTTTCTCGTGCGCGCTGGCCGGGCGGAAAAACTCGCCCGTGACGGGCTTGTCATCAACAGCCCGCGTGGCAATCTCACCCTGCTGGACGTCAAGACGATACTCGCCGGTGTTGTCGCGGAGCCGTTCGATCTGGTGCTGCTCAGCTGCAAAGCCTACAGTCTCGACGACGCGATCGATTCCTTCGCACCGCTGGTCGGCGAATCGACGCTGATTCTGCCGATGCTCAACGGCATGCGCCATATCGACGTGCTCAAGGAAAAGTTCGGTGCGTCACGTGTGCTGGGCGGTCAATGCGTGATCGCGGCGACGCTCAACGCGGATCAGCACATCGTGCATCTGAACGAAACGCACGCGATCACATTTGGCGAACTGGAGGGCGGCGCGTCCGAGCGTGTCCAGGCGATCGCGGAGGCAATGGCCGGCGCGAACTTCGACGCGGTGGTCAGCGACAACATCCTGCTGCGCATGTGGGAAAAGTGGGTGTTCCTCGCCACACTGGCGGCCAGTACGTGCTTGATGCGCGGTTCGGTCGGCGATATTCTGGCGGCGCCGGATGGCAAGCGCATCATCGAAAACCTGCTCGGCGAGTGCCGCGGAGTCGCGGAACACAACGGCTTCACGATGGGCCCCGATTTCGACGCGAGAGCCACCCAAACGCTGTTTACGCCGTCGCCGCTGACCGCTTCGATGTTGCGCGACGTCGAGAACCACTCGCACACCGAGGCCGATCACATTCTCGGCGATCTGATTTCGCGTGGCGGCGACGCGCAGAAGGGCGAGCACGGCTTGTCGCTGCTGCGTATCGCCTATAGTCATCTGAAGACGTATGAAGCGAGGCAGACCCGTACCTCCTGAATGACCGGTGCGCGGGCGATCAGGGTGGCCACTGCAGCCTAAACGTTCGGAGGTAAAGCCATGCCGAGTCCAACTGGATCCGTACCCGCGCTCAGTGCCGCTTCGGCGACGATCTTCTCGATCGGCATTGTTTTTCTCGGCTACTGGGGCCTGTACGATCAGACGAAATGGCAAACGTCCGACGTCTTCGTGTTCCTGTTCGCGATGATCGGCTTCGGCTGTCTCGGCCTTGTGCCGTGGGTCGCGACCAGCCCGGTCGAACCGGAAACCAGCGACGCCCGCATCCGTATTGCACGGCACATGTTTCTTGCGGGCGTTCTGTCGATCTGGCTGGGCGTGGCGATTTCGGTGATCTTCTGATTAACGCTCGATCTGCCTGTTCCAGCGTGTATCCCACTGCGCACGGTGCGCATTGATCGTGTCCCAATCCACCACGGTCACTTTCTTCACCAGGTCGTCGACGCTGCCGAGGCTTTGCTGCATCGGCGGCGTCATCTTCGCGAGGCGGTTGGTCGGAATCTGCTTGCCGGCCTCGGCGGCTTTTGTCTGAGCCGGCGCGGATAGCAGGAACTGCGCGAGTTTCTGCGCCAGTTGCGGATCGGGGTTGTTGTTGACCACGCACAGGTCGACCAGCAGCAACACCGGTCCTTCCTTGGGATTCACATAGCCGACCGGAATGCCCTTGTCCTGCAGATCGCTGACGGCAGTCGGCGTCAACGGGAACAGGCCCGCTTCGCCGGTCTGGACCATTTCGGAAATTTTCGCCGAGTTCGGCACGTACTCCACGACGTTCGGGCCGACGGTGCTCGCCCATTTCGTGAAGCCCGGTTCGACGTTCTGCTCGCTGCCGCCCATCAAACGGTTGATCGCGAGGAAGCCGTGCAAGCCGAAGGTGCTGCTCGAAGCGGACTGGAATACCACTTTGCCCTTGTACTTCGGATCGGCAAAGTCCATCCACGAAGTCGGCGGCGCCCAGCCTTTTTCAGCGAACAGCTTCTTGTTGTACGCGATGCCGGTCATGCCGAGTTGCACGCCCGCGCCCATGTCGTCCTTCATGCGCGCGAACGGGTAGAGCTCCTTGAGCACCGGCGAGTCGTCGAGCTTCTTGCACACGCCCATGCTGACGGCGCGTGCCATCACGCCGTCGTCGAGAAACACCACATGGATCTGCGGATTGGCCTTGTTGGCAAGCAGCTTGGCGAGAATGTCCGACGAAGTGCCGGGCACCACCACCACTTTGACATTGTTGGCTTTCTCGAAGTCGGGCAGCACCTGGCTCGTATAAGCCTTCTCCATCGGACCGCCGTTCATGCCGATGTAGATCGTTTTGGTCTCCGACCATGCCGGCGCAGTGGCACTGAATGCGCACAGTGCGGCGAGCGCCGCGATCGTCTTCAACAGTTTCATTGTGAGGCTCCTGAGTTTCACTAAACGATAACGGGGCAATGACCGGGCAACAAACCGCGCGGTAATTAGGCGACGGACGACGCAGCAACAGCCGCGAAGCGATCGATCGAAAAAGCGTCGAGCGGAGTGGCCGTGGCGCCGTCGATCACGAGATCCGCGAGGATTTCGCCGACCCCCGGCGCCAGCAAAAATCCACCACCCGAAAAACCGAACGCATGCAACAGACGCGGTACTGTGCGGCTTGCTCCGATGATCGGATTGCTGTCGGGCGTTTCGCCTTCCACGCCGCTCCATGTGCGGATCAGCAGCGCCTCGCGCAGTCCGGGCAGCAGGGCGCACGCGTCGCGCATCACGGCGCGGGTCGTTTCCGTCGACGGTTGACCGTATTCGCCGTCGCCGTGCCCGCGGCCGCCGCCGATCACGCAATTGCCGCGCGCCACCTGCCGTGCGTAGATGCCGCCGCCGTACACGCCGAGGTTGTGCGTGATGAAAAGCGGCAGCGGTTCGGTGACCCACATGTTCGGGTAGATCGGTTTCATCGGCGCGGTTTCGCCGAAGTAGCCGGCCACGGTATTCGCCCATGCGCCGGCGGAATTGATCAGCCAGTCGGCGCTAATACACATATCGCCCGCGCGTAACTGGAAGCGTGTGCCGTCATGACTGATTTCGGTCAGTTCGGTTTGCTCGCGCACGTCCGCGCCAGCGGCTCGCGCCGCGCGTGCGAATGCCGGCGACACCAGGCGCGGATTCGCATGACCGTCGGTCGCACACAGCGAGCCGCCGATCGCCGCAGCGCCCAGCCATGGATAGCGTTGCCGGAAGGCGGCGCCACCGATTATCTGCGCTTGCAGTCCGTGGCCGAGCGCCATCTCCGCCCAGGCTTCGAGCGCGGCAAGATCGGCTTCGCTGCGCGCCAGCCGCAAATGTCCCGACACGGTGAATTCGCCGTCGATGCCGATCAGTTCCGGCAAACGATTCCAGATGCGCCGCGCCCGCATGGCGAGCGGCATCTGTTCGGCCGACCGTCCCTGGACGCGCACGCCACCGTAGTTCACGCCGCTTGCCTGCGCGCCGCAATAACGCCGCTCGAACAGGCCGACGCGCAGACCGCGCCGCGCCAGCGCCAGCGCCGCCGATGAGCCGACCAGGCCGCCGCCCGCGATCGCGACGTCGTAGTGCAAGGACTCACTCATCGCGCGCCTCCTCCGGAATGTCGACGACGCCCTCGGCATACAGCGCAGGCGAGAGTGGAATCGGTTTGACGGGGGGCTGGCTGCGTAAGCGGCCTATGGCGTCAAGCGGTTTACCGGTTTCCTGCGCCAGCAGCGTCAAGGCAGCCTCGCCGCACATGCGCCCCTGGCAGCGGCCCATGCCGACTCGCGTGAGCGCTTTCAGGCGATTGATCTCGTTCGCTTCGTCACCGCGGATGCAGCGCCGCAACGTGCCCGCATCGATTTCTTCGCAGCGGCATACGGTCATGTCGTCGGGCCATTGCGCCGCGCATTGCGCGGGTAGGGCAAACGCGGCATCGATGCCCTGGCGAAATACAGCGATACGTTGCAGGCTGCGCTCGAGGGCGGCCGCGCTTTGCATGCCTTGGCCACGTGGATGGGCGATGCCGAGATCGTCGAGCAGCGCCAGCGCCGTGCGGCGGCCGGCGAGTTCAGCCGCGTCGGCGCCGGCAATGCCCGCGCCGTCGCCCGCCAGATAGATGCCGCGCACGGTGCTGCGGCCGGCAGGGTCGAGTTCGGGCAGCCAGCAACGATTGTGCGTATCGAAACGGAAGCGGCATCCGGCGAGATCGGCAAGTTGGGTTTCGGGCTTAAGGCCGAAACTGATGCCGACGGCATCGCACGGCATGATTTCGGCCGTCGGGTGGCCGCTTGAGGCACGCCATTCAATGCCGCTCACACCGTGTTCACCGCGGATCCCGATGAGGCTGACGCCGCGTTCGATCCGCACGCCGCGCAGTTTCAGCCAGGCGACGTAATAAAGTCCTTTGGCGAACGTAGCGGGCTGCCGCGCGAGCTTCGGCGTCGCGGTAACCTGCTGCGACAGCGGACTCGTGTCGAGCACGGCGACCACCTGTGCGCCGGCTTTCACGTACTGATAGGCGACCAGATAGAGCAGCGGCCCGGTGCCGGCGAGCACCACGCGCTGTCCGATCGCACAGCCCTGCGCCTTCAGCGCGACTTGCGCCGCGCCCAGCGTGTAGACCCCGGGCAGCGTCCAACCCGGTACCGGCAATACGCGATCGGTGGCGCCGCTGGCGATGATCAGATGCGAAAACGGCACGCTGATTTCCCGTCCCGCATGCAGCGTATCGAGCCGGCCCGCTTCACAAGCCCAGGCCAGCGTGTCGGGGCGATAGTCGAGGTGCGGAAGAAGCGCGGCCATCGTCGTATGCAGCGCGTCGGCTTTGCGCGCTTCAAAGCCGTACAGCGTTTTTTTCGAGCGCTGGAACGCGCCGTTCGCCGGAGGCTGACGATAGATCTGGCCGCCCCAACGGGCATTTTCATCGAGCACGATGGGTTTGATGCCAGCGGCAACCAGGGTTTCGGCGGCGCGCACGCCGGCCGGTCCAGCACCGACGATAACCACGCGGTGATCGTCGCTCATTGCGTGTCTCCGTTTACCGTCGCGGCAGAGGCGGTGGTTGCGGCGGGCGTTGCCGATGCCGTCGCGCAAGCCGTTGCGGCGAGCCGCGTGATAACCCGCATGCCTTGCGTCACCGGCGTCGAGCACGCGCGCAAACGCATCCCGTCTTCGGTACGCATCCAGCAGTCCTGGCAAGCGCCGATCAGGCAGAAGCCGGCGCGCGGCGCGCCGCTGAATTCGCTTTCGCGCACACGGCGCTGGTGCATCAGCACGGCGGTCATCAATGTGTCGCCTTGCAAGGCGGTGACTTCGTGACCGTCGATAAAAAAGCTGAGCGCTTCGCGCTGCGTCTCCGCGACGCGAACGAATTGCGCATCGCGCTTTGGCGCGGCAGGTTCGGAAGACGGCAAATTCGACGGCATAGGTGAGAGAGCGGTAGAAGACATCAGTGCTGGCCGATCAGAATCCGGTTGAGCCCATAGACGCGATCGAGTAGCAGCATCGCACCGGCGGTGATGAAGATCACCAGCGCGGAGACGGAGGCCATCATCGGATCGATCGATTCGGTCGCGTACATGTACATGCGAACCGGCAGCGTGACGGTTTGCGGCGAGGTGACGAAGATCGACATGGTCAGTTCATCGAAACTGTTGATGAACGCGAGCAGCCAGCCACCGGTAATGCCTGGCAGAATCATCGGGAAGGTGACGCGGCGGAAGGTGGTCCACGCGTCGGCGCCGAGCGAGTGCGCGGCATGTTCGACGCTGCGGTCCAGACCGCTGACCGAGGCCAGTACGAGCCGCATCACGAACGGCGTGATGATGATCATGTGCGCGAGCACGAGCCACGCGAACGAGCCGGTCGCGCCGATCAGCGCGAAGAAGCGCAGCAGCGCGATGCCGAGCACGAGGCCGGGGATCACCAGCGGCGACAACAGCAGGCCGTTCAGGAAAGCACGGCCCGGAAAGCGGGCGCGGCCGATCGCGAGCGCCGCAGGCAACGCGACGATCAGCGAAAGGGTCGCCGAGGCAAATGCCAGCTTCAGACTGTTGAAGAACGCCGAGATGAAATCCGGGTAGTCGAGGATGGCGCGGAACCAGCGCAGCGAGAAACCGTGCGTGGGGAGCGTGAGCGTTTCGTCGGGCGTGAAGGCGACCAGCACCACGATCACGAGCGGTGCGAGCACGAACGCAATCACCAGCGTGTGGAAAATCAGCGCAATGGGGCCGTTTTTTCTCATGATGATCTCGCGCGGTTCAGCCCAGGCTTCTGGCGTACTTGCGTTCCAGAACCCGGTAGTAAGTGAGCATCACGATCAGATTCGCGACCAGCAGCAGAAGCGCGATAGTTGCGCCGAGCGGCCAGTTCAGCGAGCCGAGGAATTCGTCATAGACCGCGGTGGCGGCGACTTTCAGGCGCCGTCCGCCGAGCAGGCCGGGAATCGCGAACGCGCTCGCCGAGAGGCCAAACACCATCAGGCTGCCGGACAGAATGCCCGGCGTGAGTTGCGGCAACACGATGCGGCGCAAGGTCGTGGCGGGGGATGCCATCAGCGACAGCGCGGCATTTTCCGTTTGCGGGTCGAGCTTCTGCAACGCGGTCCACACCGGAATCACCATGAACGGCAGCATCACGTGCACCAGCGCAATGACGATCGCGAAGGTGGTGTATTCGAGCTTGTACGGACCCAGCCCGACCAGTGCGAATGCCTGATTCACGAGGCCGCCGCTGTTGAGCAGCATGCTCCAGCCGAACGCGCGCACCACGACCGAAACCAGCAACGGCGCGAGAATGATCAGCAGGAACATCGAGCGATACGGATCGCGCATGCGTGACAGCACATAGGCTTCGGGTGTGCCGATCGCGATGCACAGCAGGGTGGTCAGAAAGGCGATGCCGAACGTGCGCAGGAAGATCGTGTGGAAATACGAGGATTTCAGTACTTCGGCGTAGTTGCCGAACTGGAATGCGGCGATCGGACCGCTCGACGGATCGAAGCGGTAGAAGGTCAGTACCAGGGTCATCAACAGCGGCACCAGCACGAGCGCCACAAACAGCAGGAACGCCGGCGCGCACATCAGCCACAACGGCAGGAAGGCGTGCCACGGCGCGCGGCGTGCATCCCCGGTCTTCATGCTGTTGTTCTTCGAGGCGGGCAGCGTGCTAGCCATGATGCGCATCCCGTTGAATGAAGCGGATCGCCTCGCTGTTCCAGTCGACCCCGACCGTCGCGCCTTCCGGCAGCGGCTCGGTACCTTCGTTCTGGCAGCACACCAGCACTTCGCCAAGCCGGCTATCCACCCGATACAGCCATTGGCTGCCGAGGAAGAAGCGGCTCGTCACGGTGGCGCTCAAGCGTCCGGTGTTCGGCGCGCACAGGCGCAATTTCTCCGGACGAATGCACAGCGTGATTGCGTCGCCGACGCCGATTGCACGCTCGCGCAGAGGCAGTTGCGCGGTGCGGCCGGTTTCGGCGAGATCGTGGCCCAGGTCGATGCGGATCGAGTCGCCGTCGCACGCCACGACTTTGCCGGCCAGCATGTTTGCCTTGCCGATGAACTGCGAGACGAATCTGTTTTCCGGGCGCTCGTAGGCTTCGTACGGCGTGTCGATCTGCGTAATGCGGCCGGCTTCCATCACCACCACGCGGTCGCTGATCGACAGCGCTTCCGACTGGTCGTGCGTGACCATGATGGTGGTCGTGCCGATCTTGCGCTGGATGGCGCGCAGTTCGAACTGCATGTCTTCGCGCAGTTTGGCGTCGAGATTCGACATCGGTTCGTCGAGCAGCAGAACGGGCGGCGCGATCACGATCGCACGGGCAATCGCCACGCGCTGCCGCTGACCGCCGGACAATTCGCGCGGAAAGCGGTGCGCGAGCGTATCGAGCCGCACGAGCGCCAGTGCTTCGCGCACGCGCTCCTTGCGCTCGGCCTTGTCGACATTGCGCATTTCGAGTCCGAAGCCGACGTTGTCCGCGACGCTCATATGCGGAAACAGCGCATAGCTCTGGAACACGATGCCGAGGCCGCGCCGGTTCGGTTTCATGTGCGTGATGTCGCGGCCGTCGAGCGTGATGCGCCCGCGCGTCGTTTCCACAAAGCCCGCGATCATCTGCAAGGTGGTGGTCTTGCCGCAGCCGGACGGCCCGAGCAACGAAACGAACTCGCCTTTTTCAACCGACAGGTTCACGTCGGCGACTGCCTGTAGTTCGCCGAACGATTTCGCGACGTCCGTGAGTGTGAGGAACGACATGATCTGGCCTTTGGATGGATCGACACCGGTTCAATCGGCTACTGCCTCGATGGAGCCGACTCTATCCAGCCAAATTACATGACGTCAATTTCAAATTCCGTTTGCCGATATAAGATTGAAAAAAATTTCGTTGTATGGAATGTATTTGATGGAACCGCCTTTAACTGTTCCACTGCGTGATGTCCGGAAAATCCCTACGAATAAAGACGAGGATCGAATGGAGCAGGCGCGCATGGGAGATTCCATTCAGGAATAAAACCCTCTATAGTATTCCGGTCAATGAAATAATTTGGAGCGCTGGAGATGAATGCTGCCGCCAAACGAGATGCCGATTCCGCACTGGCTGAAACGGGCAACGCGCCGGGCCCCGGCATGCTGGAGCGTGCCTTTGCGGTGATTCGCGCGTTATCCGAGGCGCAACCCGACGGTGGCCGCGTCACGCGTCTCGCGAAGGCGGTGGGCCTGACGCAAGGCACGGTGCACCGCATACTTCATGCGCTGATTGCCGAGGGCATCGTCGAACAGGACGAAAACTCGAAGCTGTATCGGCTGAGCGTCGATTTCTTCGCGCTCGCCGCGCAGGCGGGCAATCCGAGCGGCATGCGCACGCTGTGCCGTCCGGCGTTGCTGCGCTTGTGCGCGAGTCTCGGCGACACGATCTTTCTGCTGGTCAAAAGCAGTTTTGACGCGGTGTGTCTCGACATCTGCGAAGGCCCGTTTCCGATTCGCTCTTTTACCGGCGATATCGGCGGGCGCGTGGCATTGGGTGTCGGTCAGGGGAGTCTGGCGATTCTCGCGTTCCTGCCGGAAGCGGAGCGTGAAGAAATCATTCGTTTTAACGTGCCGCGCATTCGTGGCTATGGCGTGCTTGACGAAGTGTATTTGCGCACCGAGATCGAACGCGTGCGTCAACTGGGTTACGCGGGCCGCAATAGCGGGGTGCTCGACGGCATGGCGGGTGTGGCGGTGCCGATTCTGGACCGTACCGGCGTGGCAGTGGCGGCGTTGAGCGTCGGCACCCTGGCCGCGCGTCTCGGCGACGATCGTCTGCCGATGGTGGTCGAGTTGCTGCGCCGTCAGGCAGAGGCGATCGGCCCGCAGACCAATCCGTTCGATGTTGCGCTGCGCCGGCCGATGCATGGCTTATCGCGCGCCATGACCACCGAGCGTATTGCTGGATAGGGGCGCGGGAACGGTAGCGCAGAGGCGATAACTCGCGCGCGGAGCCATTCCGATTGCGCCGGTACTATTGCGCGTGGACCCCTTCATGAACGTAGTGTGGCGCCAGTCCGCTGCCGCTCACGCGATAGCGCAACGTGTAGAAAACCCATCTTCCGTGAACCCTATGGCCGAACGTCGTCGAGCGTATGCGGTCAGTGCCCGTTGTCGGCGTTCCTCCTGCATCCACCATGTACGAGGAGGGATCGACCACGCTGTCCAGTGTGTGTCCCTGCGTGCCGAACGTCGATTCCAGCAAGCGCGCCTGCATCTTGACCTGCTGTTCCCGTCCTCCTCCTGGACCTCCCGAGGCCCCGGCATTGGCGTGCACGACCATGGCCGTCCCATCGCCGGGTTGCGATCCAACGCCGAACGAACAGCCATCCATGGTGGCGGTAAACACCCATCGCGCCTGCCGGCTCAGGATCGTGCCGCATAGCGAGTTCTGAGCGTAGGGAACGAAATAGATTTTGCGCTTTTCGTCATCCGGGACTGAACTGTCGGCCTTCCGGAGGGAGAAGACTTCGCCTGTGCAACCGGCCACAGTCGCGTTGGCGATTGGCCGAACCGTTGCCTCGATGAGGAAGTCCTTTCCTGGACGTACAACCGACCTGGTGGATGCGTCGTAACTGAAGCTTTTCACATCGCTCGAGCTGAGGTTGACGATCACAACGTTGTCTTGCATGAATCCATGAGGATCATTTCGGAAGTCTTTTGCGTCCATAGGGGTAGGGTCTGCCTCGTCGCTTGATGGGGGGCGTCTGCTACTCGATTGCGGGTCAGGTTGCGTTGCGGCAACCTGTGTCCCTGCTCGCCGAGCTGCCTTGCACGGTAAATGGCGAACGTTTCCCAATCGTTTCCCACCTGTGTTCGCGGGGCGAGCGTCTCAGCACGCGTCAGATGACATCGGCAGCGGATGGCCTTTGCTTGCGGCCTGGCTCGATGGGGGCATGGGCGAATCCAACGGCGCGACGAGCCGCCGCGCCGGGGAATGCGGTTTTGAACTGCCGGGATAACTTCTTTAGCGAGTTCCCCGAGGGACGTTTTGCGGGGCGTCGTTCACGCGAATGCACGCGACGCGTGTCGCGCTCGCGCCGTGCGTGACAGGCTGTGGAATCTCGCTCGCGCAGGCCTCGATCGCATCCGGGCAGCGCGTGCGAAACGCGCAACCTGAAGGGGGACTGAGCGGCGACGCAATCTCGCCGCGTAGCAGCAGATGACGGCGGGCGCGTTCGACCACCGGATCGGGCACCGGTACCGCCGACAGCAACGCGCGCGTATACGGATGGCGCGGCGCGCCATAGACGTCGCGCTTGTCGCCGAACTCCATCACGCGGCCGAGATACATCACCAGCACGCGGTGGCTGATGGCCTTGACGACCGCGAGATCGTGCGCGACGAACAGCAGCGAGAGCGACAGCTCGCGCTGCAGATCGCGCAACAGGTTGACGATCTGCGCCTGGATCGAGACATCGAGCGCCGACACCGGCTCGTCGCAGATCACCAGTTGCGGCTCACCGATCAACGCCCGCGCAATGCCCACACGCTGACACTGACCGCCGGAAAACTCATGCGGATAGCGGCGCAGATGCTGCGCGTTGAGGCCGACGCGTTCGAGCATGGTCAGCACGCGCCGTTGCACGTCGGCGCGGGCAATGTCCTGGCCATGCGTGAGCAAGGGTTCGGCGACGATCTGTTCGATCGTCATGCGCGGATCGAGCGAGGCGAGCGGGTCCTGGAAAATCATCTGCACATCGCGGCGCAGACGCGACGTATCGCGGCCTGCGCCCGGCAGCACGGTTTCCTTGTCGAGCCAGCGCACGCTGCCGCTCGCCACCGGCGTGAGGCCGATGATGGCGCGGGCGAGGGTGGATTTGCCACAACCCGATTCGCCGACGAGACCCACGGTTTCGCCGCGTCGCACGCTGAACGACACGCCGTCCACCGCGCGCAGCATGGCCTTGCCGGACCACGGAAAGCCGCCGCGCGGCACGCCGAATTGCACCTTGAGATTGTCGACCGACAACAGCGTTGCCTGATCCTGAGCCTGCTTTGCCATGGAAGTAGGATTCATACGTGCTGGACCTCGATGATGTCCCGCACCGGCCGGTGGCAGGCGCGCAGCGCGCCGGCGGCTATTGGCGACGCCGTGAGCGCGGGCCGCGATTCGCGGCACCGGTCGCTGCAATACGTGCAGCGCGGCGCGAATGCGCAACCTTCGCCGACTTCACCGGGCAACGGCGGGTTGCCGGGAATGGTTTGCAGCGGACGGTCATCGTCGTCGGTGAGACGCGGCAGCGCGTTCAGCAGGCCGATGGTGTAAGGATGCGTGGGCGCGGCGAATAGCGTGGCGGCATTCGCCTGTTCGACGGTCTGGCCGGCATACATCACCATCACGTCGTCGCACAAGCCGGCCACCACGCCCATGTCGTGCGTGATCAGAATGATCGCGGTGCCGCGTTCGCGATTCAGTTCGCGCAGCAACTCGATGATCTGCGCCTGCACGGTGACGTCGAGCGCGGTGGTCGGCTCGTCGGCGATCAGGATTTCCGGCTCGGAGAGCAGTGCCATGGCGATCATCACGCGTTGCCGCATGCCGCCGGAAAACTCGTGCGGATACATGTCGATACGCCGCGCGGCATCGGGAATACGCACTGTTTCAAGCGTTTCGATCGCACGGCGGCGTGCTTCGCGGCGCGACATCCCGCGATGCAGTTGCAGCGTCTCGGTCATCTGCCGTTCGATCGTCAGGAACGGGTTGAGCGAGGTCATCGGATCCTGAAAGATCATGCCGATGCGGTCGCCACGAATTTTATTCAACTCGGCTTCGCTCATCGTCAGCAGGTTTTCGCCGCGATAGGTCGCCGCGCCCGAGACCTTGCCGTTGCCGGCCAGCAGGCCGAGCAGCGCCATCACGGTCTGGCTTTTGCCCGAGCCCGATTCGCCGACGATACCCAGCGTGCGGCCCGCTTCGAGCGAAAACGACACGCGTTGCACCGCGTCGACGGGTGCGCCTTCGCGGCGCGTAAAGCGCACGCTCAGGTCTTTGACTTCGAGTAGCGCCATGTCAGCGGTCCTTCGGATCGAATGCGTCGCGCAGACCGTCGCCGACGAAATTCACGCAATACAAGGTGACGCACAGCATCACCGCCGGGCACAGCAGCAGCCACGGCATCGATTCGAGCTTCTGCGCGCCGTCCTGGATCAGCACGCCCCAGCTCGTCATGGGCTCCTGCACGCCGAGGCCGAGAAACGACAGCACGGATTCGGTCAGCACGATGTTGGGCACGGTCACGCTCGCGTAGACCACCACCACGCCAAGCAGATTCGGCACGATATGGCGCGCGATGATCGAACGCGAACTCACACCGATGGCGCGGGCGGCGTCGATAAATTCGCGCGAGCGTAGCGACAACGTCTGACCGCGCACCACGCGCGCCATGTCGAGCCACGAGAACGCGCTGATCGTCAGCACGACCAGATAGAACGCGCGGCCGAACATCGTCATCATCAGGATCGCGATCAGCATGTAGGGGATCGCGTACATCATGTCGACGATACGCATCATCACCGCGTCGACGCGGCCGCCCAGATAGCCGGCGGTGGCGCCATACGCCACGCCGATCAACCCCGACACCAGCGTGCCGAGCAGGCCCACTTCCAGCGACACGCGTCCGCCTTGCAGCGTGCGCGCGAGCAGATCGCGGCCGAGTTCGTCGGTGCCGAACCAGTGCATGTTCTGCAGCGTGGGGGCGAGGCTGATCGCGCTCCAGTCGCTGTCGATCGGATTGTTCGGCAGGAACCACGGACCGGCCACGCAGGCAATCACGATCAGCAGCAGGATGAGGAAGCCGGAAAACGCCGCGCGATTGCGCGCGAAGCGCAGCGCGGCGGTGGCGAGCGGTCCGCGCGAACGCGGCGCTCGGGCAATGGCCGCGAGCGGATCGAGCGCCGCGGCAGTCGATTGAATTGAGCGGGGCATGGATCAGTACCGGATGCGCGGATCGAGCCAGGCATACGCCAGATCGACCAGCAGATTGAACAGGACAGCGACCGCGGTGGTCAGCACGACGAGGCCGAGCACGAGGGTGTAGTCGCGGTTGATCGCACCGTTGACGACCAGTTGACCAAGGCCGGGCAGCGCGAACACCGACTCGGTGACGACCGCCGCCGTAATCGACGAGATGCAGATCGAACCAAGCAGCGACACCACCGGCATCAGCGCGGGCTTCAGCGCGTGGCGCAACACAATCGTGCGTCCCGGCAGCCCCTTGGCGCGCGCGGTGCGGATAAAGTTGCCCGACAGCACTTCGATCATGCTGCCGCGCATCACGCGAGCGATTGCGGCGACGTTGATGATGGTGAGCAGGACGATCGGCAGCACGCGGTAGCGCCATTCGCCTTCACCCCAGCCGCCGGCCGGCAGCCAGCCTTGCCCCTCGGAGGTCTTCAGCAGGATGGCGAAGATCCACACCAGCACCGGACCCAGCACGAACGGCGGCACCACGTTGCCGATATTGCCGAGCACCATCACCAGGTGATCGATGAAACGATCGCGCCGCACGGCGGCCAGCGTGCCGAGCGTGACGCCGATCACGATCGCGATCGGTACCGATACGCCGCCCACGCCGAGACTCACTGGTAAGGCCTTCCACACCAGATCGTTGACTGACCAGTCGGCGTAGCGGAACGACGGACCGAGGTCGCCGTGCAGCAGCGAGCCGAGGTAGTGGAGGTACTGCAGCCACAGCGGTTCGTCGAGGTGATATTTGGCGTTGAGGTTCGCGAGCACGGCCGCCGACAGGTGCTTCTCGGTGTCGAACGGGCCGCCCGGGGTGAGGTGCAGCAGCAGATAGCACGCGGTGATCACGGCGAGAATCGTCGGAATCGCCCAGAGCGTGCGGCGCAGCGTATAGGCCAGCATGACAGTCCTCCCGCGCTCAGTGCTTGATCAGATACATGTCTTGCGTCGCGCGCTGGTCGAGGTAGTTGGTCGACTTGTAGCCGCCCACATACGGTTTGACGAGGCGGTCGGCCGAATACTGGAAGAGCGATACCACGGGGTAGTCGTTCATCGCCAGATCGTGCGCCTGCGTGAGCAGCGCGGTGCGCTTCGCGTCGTCGAGCTGCTGGTTGCCCTCGTCGATCAGTTTGTCGACTTGCGGGTTGCAGTAGTGTTGATCGTTCTGCACGCTATTGCAGCGGATCAGATCGAAGAACGAGTTGGCGTCGTTGTAATCGACGAACCAGCCGTCGCGCGAGGCCTGCACCTTGCCGTCGTGGCGTTGCTTGAGCAGTACCTTGTATTCGACGTTTTCGAGCCTGGCGGTGACGCCGAGCTTGGTGCGCCATTCCGAGGTGGCGAACAGCGCGACCTTCTTGTGCAGGTCGTTGGTGTTGTAGGTGAGTGTGAAGCTGAGCGGCTTCGCATCCGAATAGCCGGCCGCCTTCAGCAGGTTGCGCGCGTAGTCGACGCGTTTGGCCATTGGCCAGCTCGCCCAGTCGGGTGTAAACACGGCCGAGCCTTCGGTGCCCTTGGCGACCAGACCGTAGAGCGGTATTTCGCCGTCTGCTGTCAGACGTTTGGTCAGCAGGTCGCGGTCCAGCACCATCGCCAGCGCCTGGCGCACGCGCTTGTCCTTGAAGTCCGGGTCGGCGTTGTTCAGGCTGTAGTAGTACGTGGCGATCTGCAGCCCGGGTTTCAGTTCGGAGCCGAACTGCTTGCTCACCTGCGCAAAGATGCCCGACGGAATCGAGTACGTGTAATCGAACTGGCCGGCCTGATACATGCGCATTGCCGTTTCGTCGTTTTCGATCGGCAGGTAGGTCACTTTCGTGATCACCACCTTGGCGGCGTTCCAGTACGTGGGGCTCTTGCTGGCCACCAAACGGTTGCTCGGTTGCCAGTCGGTCAGCGTATACGGACCATTGCCGACAAAGTTGCCGGGACGCGTCCAGTCGCCGCCGAACTTCGTAACCACCGCGCGATTGACCGGGACCATCGTCGACATGGCGGTCAACTGCGGAAAGAAGGCAGCGGGCACTTCGGTCGTGACTTCGAGCGTATAAGGATCGACGGCGCGCACGCCGAGGCTCGTGAGCGGCGCCTTGCCGGCGAGAATTGCCTTCGCGTTCTTCACGAATTCGACCAGCACGGTGTATTTGGAACCCGTCTTCGGATCGAGCACGCGTTGCCACGAATAGACGAAGTCTGCTGCCGTGACCGGCTGGCCGTTACTCCAGCGCGCATCGTGGCGCAGCTTGAACACCCACGTAGTCGGCCCGGTGCGCGACCAAGATTCGGCGACGCCCGGCACGATCGCGCCGCTCGCATCCATGCGCGTCAGGCCTTCAAACAGGTCGAGTCCGATCGTATTGCCGGTCCACGATTCAATATGCGCGGGGTCGAGCGATTCGGTTTCGGTCGGCACCTGGCGGGTCATCTCCTGGCTGGCCGCGAGCGTGACGCCGGCGGGCACCGTGACGGCGAAAGCGGAGGGCTGAAACGCAAGGACGAGCGCGGCCAGCGCCGCTCTATGGACGAACGGGTTTTTCATCGGTTGAGATCGCAGGAAAGGTCGGGGGAAGAACGCGCCGGCGCCGGGGCGCCCGGTTATCCGTGATACCCGGACCGGGGCGGCCCTTGTTGCTCGTGCTGGTTGCGGGACATACAGGATTCCTTACGTTTAGTAATGCAGGCAGGCCCCGACCGGATCAACCGGAGAAGGTGCCTGCTTTTTAAAACAGTCTTGGTGTACCCACCCAGACGACCACCGTCTCGATACGCGCGGTATTCGCCCAGCTATGCGGCACCGTCGATTCGTAATGCGCGCTGTCTCCCGCGTGCAGCACGAACGTCTTGCCTTCCAGCGTCAGCGATACTTCGCCGCTGATCACATACATAAATTCTTCCCCGGCATGCGTGGTGACTTCGGAGCGCTTCTGCCCGGGCGGCATCCTCACGAGGATCGCTTCGAGCTGACGGCCCCCCGTCAGGTTGGTCAACCGTGCAAACAGATTGGCCGAGTCCGCGAAACCGAAAAACTTCAACTGATCGCCGCGGCACACCGAGCGTTCTTCGCTTGGTGTATCGACGAAATACTGCACCGTTACCCCGAGCGCGTGGGCAATGCCGGCCAGCGATGTAATGGACGGCGATGCCAGACCGCGTTCGACTTGCGACAGAAACGGTTTGGAAATCCCCGCCGCTGTTGCCGTTTCATCCAGGGTGCGCTTCAGCCGTTGCCGCAGCGCGCGGATCTTGCTCCCAAGTTCGAGTGCCGGGTTGTTCTTTTGAATTGTCGTGACCATAGCAGGAGGAAATTAGCCCGTCAAAATTTGTTTGATATAAGTAAATATGGTTTGATTGCGGCTCAAGCCGGGTTGGCGGGCTGTTCAGCACCCGGTCATGCAAGGGGCCGCGTTTTCGAGACAGCGCTCTATGTTGCCAGAACTGAAATTCGCCTCAGCCGTTTTGACTGCAATTCGGCGAGAAACGGGCAGCGCAGGCGGTAAAGATTGCGGCATGCATACGGTACGCGCATGGTTGCGCATTGATGCAGGTTGAGTACCCGGCTAGTTAAAGGCATGACATCAAAGCTTATTTTCAGGCAGATAGGACTTCGTAATGTAGCGGACTGCTTGTAAGAACCGGTAATTGGCGTGGCACTAGTGAATTCCCTGAGTGACGAATCGTGTTTCTATTTGCAGAATCTGGCCGCCTGGCGGTCGAGGGCGCGTCTTTGTATCAGACGCGATGCCGGCCGCTGTTTTTCATTCCACGTGCAGCGATCCTGCGCAACGGAGCATTGTCCAGCACGTTCTATCCGAACGCCGGCTGGCATGAGGACTTGACTATCATTGCCGATTTTTCCCGCCGCGAGCGTAGCGTTCGCCGCCAGACGCGGCCGCCGTCATGCTGCCGCTGGTTCGCCGGCCGCCGGAGCCCCATGTTCCGCGATGCTTTATCATTGAGCCCGTTCCGCCTGCCGGAGCCAGTGCCCAATGTGGCGCAGCGCCCCCTAAACCCCCAAAAGGACTTCCTGCGGGGCACAGGTGTTTCATCGGGGCGCACCGCGTGGCGGGCCTCTATCCCATCCCCTGGTTTTTCTGCTGGTTTTGGCGTCTCGCTTTGCAGTCAGTCTGCAAATGAGCGCACCGCTCAGTTTCCAGACGAACGTGTAGATGAACGCGCCACTGATTGCGCACGCGTATGCCAATGCGCGTAGCGCTCGGCGTCCGGCCGGCTGAACGTTTTCCAGAATCCGTTTTTCGCGCCGCATGGCCAGTCCATGCGCCGCCGCAACCGTAAGTACAAGAGGTACATGATGAATTCGTCCAACCCCGCGGAGCGCGCACCGGTCTCGCAGACCCGTTCGTTTTCGACGGTCTTTCTGATCGAGATGTGGGAGCGCTTTGGTTACTACGGGATGGCCGCGCTGCTGGTCCTGTTCATGATCGACAAGCTGAACTTCATCGACAGCCACGCCACCCTCACATGGGGCGCGTTCACAGCGCTGGTGTACGCATCGCCGTCGATCGGCGGCTGGATCGGCGACAAGATTCTCGGCGCGCGCCGTACGATGATCTTCGGCGCGGTCGTGCTGGCGGCCGGTTATTTCATGCTGGCGCTGCCCAATGAGCAATTGAACTACATGTACGCGTCGCTTGGCGTGATCGTGGTGGGTAATGGGCTTTTCAAGGCGAACGCCGCGAATCTCGTGCGCCGCATCTATGAAGGCGACGACGCGCGCATCGACAGTGCGTTCACGATCTACTACATGGCGGTCAACATCGGCTCCACGTTCTCGATGCTCGCGACGCCGTGGATCAAGGACCATTGGGGCTGGCACACGGCCTTCGCGGTCTGCTGCGCGGGCATGCTGCTATCGGTGCTGAACTACTTCATCATGTTCCGCACGCTCGCGCATATCGGCTCCGCGCCGGACGCCGAACCGATCCGCTGGAAACGCGTCGGCGCGGTCGTGCTGGGCGGCATCCTGCTCGGCGCGGCCACGATGTTCGTGCTGCAGCACAAGGCGATTGCGGTGGCTTGCGTGTACACGGCGGGCGTCGCGATTCTGGCGATCTTCGGCTATATGCTGATGAAGTGCGAACGCTCGGAGCGCTCGGGTCTGATCGCCGCGCTGGTCCTGACCGCGCAGGTGATCCTGTTTTTCGTGTTCTACGTGCAGATGTCGACCTCGCTCACGCTGTTCGCGCTGCGCAACGTCGATCCGCGCTTCGTCCTGTTCGGCGAGACGCTGTTCACATGGAGCGCCGCGCAATTCCAGGCGCTCAATCCGATCTGGATCATGCTGCTGAGCCCGGTGCTCGCGCTGCTCTATACGAAGCTCGCGAAGAACGGCAAAGACGTGCCGGTGGCCGTCAAATACGCATGCGGCTTCGCGGTGGTGGCGGCCGGTTTCTTCGTGTATGCGGCGAGCGGCAGCTACGCGGTGAATGGACGGGTGTCGTCGTGGTTCATGGTCGGCGGCTACGGCTTGTACTCGCTCGGCGAATTGCTGGTGAGCGGGCTGGGTCTCGCCATGATCGCGCGCTACGTGCCGGCGCGGATGAGCGGTTTCATGATGGGCGCTTACTTCGTGGCAACCGGTGTGTCGCAATACCTGGGCAGTGTGGTGGCGAATTTCGCGCAGATGCCGAAGGGCGACATGGATCCACTCGAATCGCTGCCGTTGTACATCAAGCTGTTTACGGGTCTCGGCTGGCTCGCGGCAGTGGGTGCGCTGATTGCCGTGCTGCTGTTGCCGCTGATGCGCAAGCTTTCGCGTGAGCATCAGCGATGCGGCGATGAAGCGCGCGAGAATGCGCGGCAAGAGGCGGCGTTGCGGGACGCGGTGGCGGAGTAAGCCGCTGCTGCGTCGGAGAGCGGCGCCACGCTGCCGCTTTCCACTTTCCACTCGTCACGCTCGATCAACTCCGACGTTTACTCCGGCAATTTGCGGAATGAAACCGCAATCCGGTTCCAGCCGTTGATCGCAATGATCAGCAAGGTCAGGTCGCTAATCTCCTGCTCGGTGAAATGCGGCTTCACCGCTTCCCACACTTCATCCGGTACCCGCGTTTGAGCGATCAGTGTGACCGACTCGGTCCACTCGAGCGCGGCGCGTTCGCGCTCGGTGAAGAACGGCGCTTCGCGCCACGCTGCAATGGTTGCCAGACGCCGCTCGGTTTCACCGTGCTTGCGAGCGTCGGCCACGTGCATATCGAGGCAGAACGCGCAGCCGTTCAACTGCGACGCGCGAATCCGCACCAGTTCCGCGAGCGATTTGTCGATCGTGCTTTTGCCGACGGTTTCTTCGAGCGCGATCATCGCGCGAGTGCCGCTCCGGCTGGCCTTGTAGAAGTCGAGACGGGATTGCATGAGCTGTTCCTTATCGTAAATGTCCGCTCCGAAGGCGGCGACGGAGGTAAGCTTACGAGCGGTATTGGTATTTCGGAATAACCATTTCCCGGATATTTGAGGTAACCACTGGATGGAGATCCATATCGCGGTAGAAGGGCGTCACGATCTGTCTGGACAGATCTACCGGCAATTGCGTGCCGGCATACTCGAAGGGCGTCTCGCCGGCGGCACGCGCCTGCCGTCCACGCGCGATCTCGCCACGCAACTGGGCGTGTCGCGCAAGACCACGCTCGACGTATTCGAACGGCTCCTTTCTGAAGGCTATTTGAACGCCCGCGCCGGTTCCGGCACGTTCGTCGCCGATGGACTGGAACGTCTGCCGGTGCAGCGCTCGTCGCATGCGCTGGCTGCCGTGTCGGCGCGCGAGCGCGCGAAGGCGAAACAGAAAACCGCGGCGCGTGCGCAGCCGCTGTGGGAGCAGATGCCCGAGACCTTTTCGTTGCCGATGCCCACGGTGGCGTCGCCGCACGATTTCGTCGGCGGCGCGACCGACAAGTCGCTGTTCCCCTTCGATGTCTGGCGCCGTTGCGTGAACCACGCGCTACGTGTGCAGGCGCGCAGTCCGGGCTCGTATCGCGAAGTGGCCGGCGAGCAGGAACTGCGCCTCGCGATCTCGCGCTACCTGGCGTTCAACCGCGCGGTCACGAGCAACTGGGACGACGTGATCGTCACGCAAGGCGCGCAGCACGCACTCGATCTGATCGCGCGCATCACGTTGCGGCCCGGCGAAATCGCGGCGCTCGAAGACCCCGGCTATCCGCCGGTGCAGGCGTGCTTCACGGCCGCGGGCGCACGCGTGGTGCCGGTGCCGGTGGATAGCGAAGGCCTGATCGTACGCAAGCTGCCGGACAAGGCGCGGGTGGTCTATGCGACGCCCTCGCATCAATTCCCGCTCGGTATGCCGATGAGCCTGGAGCGGCGCATTGAGCTGCTCGAATGGGCGCAGGAACGCGGCGCCGTGATCATCGAGGACGACTACGACTGCGAGTACCGCTTCGAAGGCCGGGCGATGGAGCCGCTGAAAAGTCTCGACCGCGCGGGTCTCGTCGCGTATGTGGGCACGTTCTCGAAAACGATTTTCCCGGAGCTGCGCGTGGGTTACGTGGTGCCGCCCGCGTCGCTTTACGGGCCGCTTCTGAAGGCTCGCCAGATCGCCGATTGTCACGGCTGCGCACTTACGCAAATCGCGCTTGCGCGCTTCATGCTGAACGGCGATTTCGCCAAGCATCTGCGGCGCATGCACAAGACTTATGCGGCCCGCCGCGCGATGCTGCTCGAGCATCTGCGAGGCGATCTCGCGCCGTGGTTCGAGCCGATCGTGCCGAGTGCGGGAATTCATATGACGGCGCGGCTAAAGGCGCCGTTGAGCGAAGAAAGACTCGTGAGTGCGGCGCGTGAAGCGTCGATCGGTGTGTATGGACTTGCCGCCTTCCATCTGCGCGTGAAGCCGCAGCCGAGCGTGCTGTTCGGCTACGGCAACATCGCTGTCGAGCATATCGACGCGGCGCTCGGCAAGCTTGCCGGCATCCTGCCGCGCCTTGCGCGCTGACCACCTGACGCCCACGAGAATATTACTTAAACCTATCTGAAGCCATACAAATCATTGTCATAAAGCAGCCGTAACCTTGCGCCTCTGTAATTGTTTGTAATGCAACGCCGCTCCCGGATGGAGCAGCGCGATGAGACAACAACCGGAGGATAGTAGGGATGCGACTGACGTTTATGGAAGCAAAGAGGATGCGTGCGTTGCGCATGGCCGGCGCCCTGGGCGCCTTAGGTGCGGTGAGCGCGATCGGCATCACGGCATGCAGCAGCGACGTTGACACGGCGCAATCCCAGCCGCAGGTGGCGAGCGGCACCAAGGCGACGCTCGCGCTGCTGGAAACCACCGACATCCACACCAATATCCTCAGCTACGACTATTACAAGCTGGCCGAAGACAAGTCGCTCGGTCTGGAGCGCACGGCGACGCTGATCGCGGCGGCGCGCAAGGAATTCCCGAACACGCTGTTGCTCGACGACGGCGATACGATTCAGGGCACGGCGCTCGCCGACTATCAGGCGCAGGTCGCACCGATCGACTGCAAGACCACGCTCGGCGTCTACAAGGTGATGAACTTGCTGAAGTACGACGCGGGCACGATCGGCAATCACGAATTCAACTACGGCCTGCCGTTCCTCGCCCAGGTGACCGGCAGCGCGTTCGACGTGCCGAACATGAGCCCGGTCGCATCGCAACCGGCCTGCGCGGGGCCGAATTTTCCGCTGGTGCTCTCCAACGTGCTCGGCGCGAAATCGCAGCAGCCGATTTTCAAGCCGTACACCATCCTTGAGCGCACGCTGACCGCCACGACGCCCGACGGCAAGACCGTCAGCGCGCCGGTGAAGATCGGGGTTATCGGCTTCACGCCGCCCGCGATCATGGCGTGGGACAAACGCTGGCTCGACGGCAACGTCTATACGCAAGGGCTGGTGGAAAGCGCCTCGAAGTACGTGCCGGAAATGAAGGCGAAGGGCGCGCAGATCATCGTCGCGATGTCGCACGGCGGGCTCGACAATTCGACCTATTCGCCGTCGATGGAGAACGGCAGCTACTATCTTTCGAAGGTGCCCGGCATCGACGCGATGCTGATCGGCCACTCCCACCAGGTGTTCCCCGACAGGAACAGCACGGTTTCGCAATTCAATCTGCCGGGCGTGGACAAGGTGAAGGGCACCGTGAACGGCGTGCCGACCGTCATGGCGAATTTCTGGGGCAAGCATCTCGGCGTAATCAAGCTCGCGCTGAACTATGCGAACGGCACGTGGACGGTGGACCGCAGTTCGAGCACGGCGGAAGCACGCTCGATCCAGAACGCGGATAACAGCTACGTGGCAGTCGATCCGACGATCTCGCAGGCGATCGCGGCCGAACACAGCGCGACCATCAACTATGTGAAAACGCCGATCGGCACGACCGATTTCCGCATGACCAGCTACTTCGCCGACGTGGGCGACGTCTCGGCCATCGAGATCGTCAATCAGGCGCAGGCGGCGTACGTGCAGGATTACGTCAACGCGAATCTGCCGCAGTATGCGGGCATCCCGGTATTGTCGGTGAGCGCGCCGTTCAAGAGCGGTTTTGGCGGCGGCAGCGATTTCACCGACGTCGCGCAGGGCAATGTCGCGATCAACAACGCCGCCGACCTCTACCTCTACCCGAACACGATTTATGCGGTGAAGGTGACGGGCGCCGATCTGAAGGCCTGGCTCGAAACCGCGGCGAAGCGTTTCAACAAGATCGATCCGGCCAACACGGCGGCGCAGGCACTCGTCAGTACCTATCCGGGCTATAACTTCGACATGATCACGTCGAAGGATTTCAGCTACGAAATCGACGTAACGCAGGCCGTGGGCAGCCGGATCCGCAACCTGAAATATCAGGGCGCGGCGATCTCGGATACGCAGCAGTTCATCGTCGCGACCAACAATTATCGCGCGAGCGGCGGCGGTAGTTTTCCGGGGCTGGACGGCAGCAAGACGATTTATGCCTCGCCGGATGCGAACCGCGACGTCCTGATTGCGTACATCAAGAAGCTGCAGTCCATCAAGGCGGCGAACAACGGCAGCGATCGTAGCTGGCGCTTCACGAAGGTGGCGACGGCCGGGCAGGTGACCTTCAAGGCGCCGCCGAATCTGACGCCGCTTGCGCAGACCTACGGCATCACCAACGTCACCCAGCTTCAGGCCGACGACGGCACCGGCAAGGGTCTCGGAGTCTACGCGGTGGACCTGAACCAATGATGGCGCGCTTCTCTTTGAGGCCGGCAGCCGCGGCGGCGACGCTTGCCGTGGCTGTCGCGATCGCGGGCGGAACCTTCGCCACGGTCGTGGGCACGCAGGTTTCCAATGTGCAGATCGACGACTGGCAGATGCAGGGGACCGCGACGCACGCTGCCTGGCCAGTGTGGCGGCTGCGCATTGCCGCGGCATTCGGCAATGTGGCGGCGCGCGAGGCATTGGCCGACGTGCTGGTGAGTTCGGCACAAGTCGACGAGCGGCGCGAAGGCGTCGAGTTGTATCGCGGACTTGCGCTCGACGGCGTGCCGGCCGCGCAAGGCACGCTCGGACATCTGCTGCTGCGCGGGCTGCCCGGCATCGCGCCGGATTATGCGCAAAGCCGCCGCTGGCTGAGCGTAGCCGCGTCGCATGATGCGCAGGCTGCTTACGATCTGTCGGCGCTTTATCGCAACGGCTATGGCGTCGCGCGGAATCCTCAACTGGCGATTCGCTGGCTGGAGCAGGCGGCGCAAGCCGGGCTGCCGCTCGCGCAATTCCAGCTCGCCAACGAGTATCGCTTCGGCGCCACGCTGCCGCACGACGACGCGCTTGCACTGCAATGGCTGACGCGCGCGGCCAATGCGGAGTTACCCGAGGCCAATCTGGCGCTGGCGATTGCCTATCGCAACGGCGAGCTCGGCATGGCACGCGACGAGGACGAGTACTGGGCTCACGTGAAGGAGACCGAGCACGATCTGAAGCACGTCAGCCGACCATGATCGCGCATTGAAACGGCCCGCGATTGTCTGTCGCGGAGTCATCCTGGACGCCCCCTGCAGAGATTTTCGCTGCAGGGGGCGTGTTTTTTCTGTCGCGTGAACGGGCATCGCGGGCACTTCGGCGAGTGACGAGTGAGTTATCGAGTCGCTATCCATCGGCGACGGGCAACCGCAGCGGACCGTCGGCGATCGTCGTCCGGCGCTGAAAGTGCCTCTATTTACGCACTGAAATGACTTGTAACGCCCGTTACGTGTCTGTGTTGCGAGCGTGGCCGTTGCACGCGGACGCAGGTTTACCCGCTAAAACAAGCCTCAAAATGCATTGCGCAGTCTGCGCCGCGCAACAAACCTTCGCTGTTATACACAAAAGATTCGCGCAAATCGTATTAGCGCTTGTAGAATCCGGCGTTGAAGCGTGCACATACCGTGTGCGCTTCGTGCAATTCACTGACCACTACAGGTAGGAGAAACATGCCGACTTCCGCAAAAAAGGTGGCCAAGAAGGCTGCTGCCCCGGTACCGACCAAGAAGGTTGCTGCAAAGAAAGTCCCTGCGAAGAAAGCCGTCGCAGCTAAGAAGGTCGCCGTGAAGGCTTCCAGCGCTCCGTCGCCGATCAAGGACACCTTCACGAAGGCCTCGCTGGCTGCACACGTCGCTGAACGCGCTGCTGTGGAACCGAAGGCAGCCAAGGCTGTTCTGGCCGCGCTCGAAGACACGATCCTCGGCGCCGTGCACAAGAAGGGCGCCGGCGAATTCACGCTGTCGGGTCTTCTGAAGATCGTCGTGCAAGCTGTGCCGGCGAAGAAGAAGCGCTTCGGCAAAGACCCGTTCTCGGGCGAAGAGCGTTGGTTCCCGGCCAAGCCGGCTAGCGTGCGCATCAAGGCACGTCCGCTGAAGAAGCTGAAAGACGCTGCAGCAGGCTAATCGCGTTTCATGCGTCGGCGCGGTTTTTAGCGTGCTTTTTTAACGGTTGGTTTTTGACCGTGCGCTTTTAACCGTGCTTAACGTTTGAGCCGATCCGTAGTGCAAGTTGTATGAATCCCCGTGGATGCGAATCCGCGGGGATTTTTTTATGCGCGCCCGCTGTGCTTGCGAATTCGCCGCCGCCCGCCATGGTGCCCCTTATGCACCGTACTAGCGCATCGTGAGCCGTCGCAGTACGATGGCAGCGAGGCATGCCGGTCGGGATGCGCTTTTAGCGTGCATGCACCGTGTCTGGCGCGCGAAAAGCTCAATGGCATAGCGCTTGCTTGAACGATTGTCGAACACCGAATGCGCAGCGCATTCGCCTTCTATCCGACAACAAGAGCGGGGCGTGACATGCGATGCTATGACGAGATGCGTCATCATGACGATGCCGTGCGGCCACACTACGCGCGCTTTGAGCGGTGGCTGGTGAAGCAGGGCAACGAGGCGATCGCACGCAAGCGTGCGGAAGCCGACCTGCTGTTTCGCCGGGTCGGTATCACCTTTGCGGTGAACGGCGATTTGTCCGGCACCGAGCGGCTGATTCCCTTCGACCTGATTCCGCGCATCATTCCGCGCAGCGAATGGCAGACGCTGGAGGCCGGATTGCGTCAGCGGGTCCAGGCGCTCAATCTGTTCATCCACGACGTCTATCACGATCGCAACATCGTGCGCGCCGGCATCGTGCCTGCCGAACAGGTCTATACCAACGCGCAGTACCGGCCCGAAATGCAGGGCGTCAACGTGCCACTCGGTGTTTACGCGCATATTGCCGGGGTCGACGTGGTGCGAGCGGGCGACGAGGGCGAGTTCTACGTGCTCGAAGACAACCTGCGGGTGCCGTCGGGTGTGTCCTATATGCTGGAAAACCGCAAGATGATGATGCGGTTGTTCCCCGAACTGTTCGTGCAGAACCGCATTGCGCCGGTCGCGCATTATCCCGATCTGCTGCTCGACACACTGCGCTCGGTGGCGCCTGAAGGCGTCGACGATCCGGTCGTGGTGGTGCTCACGCCGGGCATGTACAACTCCGCGTATTTCGAGCACACGTTCCTCGCACAGCAGATGGGCGTCGAGCTGGTGGAAGGCAAAGACCTGTTCGTCGACGACAACTACGTGTTCATGCGCACCACGCAGGGGCCGAAGCGCGTCGACGTGATCTATCGCCGCGTCGACGACGATTTTCTCGATCCGCTTGCTTTCCGCAACGATTCGGCGCTGGGCGTGCCGGGTCTGTTGACCGCGTATCGGGCCGGACGTGTGGCGCTCGCGAACGCCATGGGCACCGGCATCGCCGATGACAAATCGATCTACCCGTACGTGCCGGAAATGATCGAGTTCTACCTTGGCGAGAAGCCGATCCTCAACAACGTGCCCACGTTCCAGTGCCGCAAGCCCGACGATCTGGCCTACACGCTCGCGCATCTGCCGGAGCTGGTGGTGAAGGAAGTGCACGGCGCGGGCGGTTACGGAATGCTGGTGGGACCGGCTTCGACGAAAGCCGAAATCGAGTCGTTCCGCGAGCGCCTGATCGCGCGGCCCGCGGGTTATATCGCGCAGCCCACGCTGGCGCTTTCCGCGTGTCCGACTTTTGTCGAAACGGGCATCGCGCCGCGCCATATCGACCTGCGGCCCTTCGTGCTGTCCGGCAAGGGCGTGACGATGTGCGCGGGCGGTCTCACGCGCGTGGCGTTGCAGGAGGGCTCGCTGGTCGTCAATTCGTCGCAGGGAGGCGGGACTAAAGATACGTGGATGGTCGACTGACGCGGTTGCATCAGCGGTTGCCATGCAGTTGCCACGCAGTTGGCATGCAGCAACGCCTGTCGCCCGGCAGGCAGCCGCGCCCGCAACCCGACGCGCCGGCAGATCAGTCAGACTGCCGCCGGCGCACACGGATAACCCGCGCGGACCTTTACTTTTGCCCAGGTCTTGCGTCATCAGATACGGAACGCCGTCATGCTAAGCCGAACCGCCGATCACCTCTTCTGGATGGCCCGCTACATGGAGCGCGCGGAGAACACCGCCCGCATGCTCGATATCAACCTGAAGGCGCTGCTGTTGCCGCAGACGCCCGAACAGGAGGCGCGCGCGCAACGCTCGGTGCTGCGCATCTCCGAACTCGAAGCCGCTTTCGCACAGCGCTACGACGAACCGACCCGCGAACACGTGCTCGATTTCATGGTGGCCGACGCGACCAATCCGTCGAGCATTCACTCTTGTTTGCAGGCCGCGCGCGAGAATGCCCGCGCCGTGCGCGGCACCTTGACGACCGAATGGTGGGAAACCATCAACGACACCTGGCTCGAGTTCAATGAACGTTCCCTGGCCGGCCAGGCGGCGAGCAATCCGGGCGCGCTATTCGAGTGGGTGAAGTTCCGCTCGCATCTGTCGCGCGGCGTGACGATCGGCACCGCGTTGCAGGACGACGCGTTCTTCTTCACGCAGCTCGGCACCTTCCTCGAACGCGCCGACAACACCGCGCGGATTCTCGACGTGCGCTTTGCCGACGTCGAGCCGAATTCACGCGACGCCGCACGCCAGCTCGAAGACTTCTATTACTGGACCTCGATTCTCAGTTCGGTGTCGGCGCTGGAAATTTATCGCAAGGTGTATCGCGACGTCGTTACGCCGGCGCGGGTCGTCGAACTGATGATCCTGAACCAGCAGATGCCGCGTTCGCTGCTCGCTTCGCTCGAAGGCGTCTGCTCGAATCTGGCGATGCTGCGCACGCCGGGCTCGAATCAGTGCGAACGGTTCGCCGGCAAGCTGCGCGCCGAGTTGCTGTACTCCGACATCCGGCAGATTTTCGAAGCCGGCCTGCACGCCTATCTGACGCAGTTCCTTGCTCGCGTGTTCGAGCTCGGCAATCTGGTTGCGCGTACCTATCTGATGCTGCCAGTCGCCTGACGGAGTTTTCTTATGTACCTGACGATCCGCCACGACACGTCCTATCGCTACGAAGCGACTGTCCATTATTCGATCCAGCAATTGCGCCTGACCCCTTCGAGCGGTGCCTCGCAGGTGGTGCGGCGCTGGAGTATCGATGCGCCCGGCAAGCTCGACGCCACCTTCGATGCGTACGGCAATGTGCTGCACACGCTCGTCATCAACAAGCCGCATGGCGAGATTCGTCTGCATGTGGCGGGCGAAGTGGACACCATTGCACTGAAAGACGGCCTGTTGCCTGACGCGGTCGGCCCGATCCCGCTCGAGCATTTCACCTGCTCGACACGTCTTACGGAGGCCGACGCGGCGGTTCGCGAACTGGCTGCATCGGTGCCGAGCCTCGCGAGTTCAGGCAATCTGATCGAGCTGTCCGAACAGATCGTGCAGCGCGTGAAGTACAACCCCGGCGTCACCGAAGTCACCAGTACGGCCGCCGAGGCGCTCGCGCTCGGCAACGGCGTGTGCCAGGACCATGCGCACCTGATGCTGGCCTGTTGCCGCGTGCGCGGCATCCCGGCGCGTTATGTGAGCGGCTACATCGAACCCGGCGACGTCGAGCACGGCGCGAGCCATGCCTGGGTCGACGTCTGGCTCGATGGCCAGGGCTGGATTTCCGTCGACGTCACGCATGCCGCGTTTGCCAGCGAGATCTACTGCCGGCTCGCCGTAGCGCGCGACTACGAAGCTGCCGCGCCGGTGCGCGGCCGGCGTATCGGCGGTCTGGAAGAGCAGCTCAAGGTGTCTGTCACGGTCAGTGGACAGACGCCGCAATAGCGGCGGCAGGAGGGCGGCGCATGCGCGCGGCATTACAATAGCGCCGTTCTGTCGTTTTTTGCGGGTACTTTCCCTATGACCTACTGTGTGGCCATGTCCGTCGACGACGGGCTCGTGTTCCTGTCGGACACGCGCACCAATGCGGGCGTCGATCACATCAGCACGGCGCGCAAGATGTCGGTGTTCGAGCAGCCGGGCGAGCGCATGCTCGTGCTGCTGGGCGCCGGCAACCTGTCGCTTACGCAAGCGGTGCTGCACGAGCTGTCCGAGCCCACCGATCCTTCCCAGCCCACGCTCTGGAACGCACCGACCATGGCCGACGCGGCCCGCGTGATCGGCCGCGCAGTGCGCGGTGTGCATCAGCGCGAAGCCGAGGCGTTGCAGGAATTCGGCGTCGACTTCAACTGCAGTTTCATTCTCGGCGGCCAGATCGCGGGCAACCGGCCGCGCCTGTTCATGATCTACGCGGCGGGAAATTTCATTGAAGCGTCGGCCGTGAACCCGTATTTCCAGATCGGCGAGGCCAAGTACGGCAAGCCGATCATCGACCGCGTGCTGACACCGTCCACGCCGCTCGACGAAGCGGCCAAGTGCGCGCTGATTTCAATGGATTCGACGCTGCGCTCGAATCTGTCGGTGGGTCTGCCGCTCGATCTTCTGGTCTACGAGAAAGATTCGCTGCGCGTCACGCGCTTCGTTTCGATCGATCACGACAATGCCTACTTCGAGATGATTCATCGCACGTGGGGCGAGCGGTTGCGTCAGGTATTCGGCGAGATTCCCGATCCGGACTGGCAGGATTCGCCCAACGTGCCGCTGCTGCAACGCGATCGTGCGCTGGTGCTGCATCGTGCGCCGGTGGGGGCGGACGGCGTGGAGCACGAATTCGATGCAAAACCGGCGCAGACTTTGGCGCAGGCGGAGAAGGCTAGAGCGCAACGCTAAGCCACGGTGGGCGCGTCTGCGCCCGCTTTCTTCGGGAACGTGCGCTGTCATGCATCTGTTTCACCCGGGAGCGATCGCTGCGCCGGATCCATTTTTTCGCAAGGCATTGATCAAAATGGTTGCCAGAATGAATTGCTGCGCGCATTTAAAAGATAATGTTTTTGTTTAATAAAACAGCGTTTGACATGCTGAATGGATAATGCGGCATTGCGGAAATTCTTGTCGAAATTCTGAGTGAATTAAATTGTAAGAATCGAAAAATATTTCTTGACGGCCTGTCTTTCTTCGCCCAAAAATACCTTCACTGAATTGACCTGATGATTGAAAAATCCGGTCAAAAGGCCATAGGAGCTTCCGCATGAGCGACGAAGTTCATAAGTCCGAGGAGTGGCGAAGCTTTCTGTTTCTCACCGTGGTAATGGTGCCTGTTTTGACTGTGATTCTCATCGCTGGCTATGGTTTCGCCGTCTGGTTTTACCAGTTGCTGATTAGTGGACCTCCCCACTGATTTCCACTTGATTTACCCGTCTCCCATATAAACCGGATTTAACCGGAGGGTAGCGCTATGTCTGTCGTTTCAGCAGAGGCGGTATGCGCTAATGAAGCACGCGCCGAATTACATATTGCAGGCATTGTCGTGCATGTTCAGGCCACGCGACTCGATAGTGTCTGTCGTGCCATTGCCGAGATTCCCAAAGCCGAAATTCACGCCGTAAGTGAGCAGGGCAAACTCGTCGTGACGCTCGAGGGCGCTCATACGGCCGAAGTCGCCGCGCAATTGAGCGCGATTCATGCACTGCCGGGCGTTTATGGTGCCGCGCTCGTCTATCAGCATCATGAAGATATCGAATCGCTTGACGAAGAGGTAGCCGATGAAGCTCACCCGTCGCACGTTTATTAAGCAGACCGCCGCGGCCACCGCCGCTTCCGCCGCGGGCGTCGTGCTGCCGGGCATGGACGCCGCTACTGCGGGCGCTGCAGATGGCAATCTGCGCTGGTCCAAGGCGCCATGCCGGTTTTGCGGCACGGGTTGTGGCGTGAGCGTCGGCGTGAAGGACGGCAGAGTCGTGGCGACCCAAGGCGATCCGCAGGCGGAAGTCAATCGCGGCCTGAACTGTGTAAAGGGCTACTTTCTGTCGAAGATCATGTACGGCCAGGACCGGCTGACCACGCCGCTCATGCGCATGAAAGACGGCAAGTACGACAAGAACGGTGAATTCGCGCCAGTGTCGTGGGACCGGGCCTTCGACGAGATGGCCGGGCAGTTCAAGCGCGTGCTGAAAACCAAAGGGCCGACCGCGGTCGGCATGTTCGGCTCGGGGCAGTGGACCGTGTGGGAAGGCTACGCGGCAGTCAAGCTCATGAAGGCCGGCTTTCGCACCAACAACCTCGATCCGAATGCGCGCCACTGCATGGCCTCGGCGGTGACGGGCTTCATGCGGACGTTCGGCATGGACGAGCCGATGGGCTGCTATGACGACATCGAGCAAACCGATGCGTTCGTGTTGTGGGGGTCGAACATGGCCGAAATGCACCCGGTGCTGTGGACACGGGTCACAGACCGCCGGCTCAGCGCGCCCACCACCCGGGTCGTCACGCTCTCGACCTTCGAGCACCGCAGCTTCGATCTGGCCGACGAGACGATCATCTTCACGCCGCAATCCGATCTGGCGATTCTCAACTACATCGCCAACTACATTATCAGGAACGGTCATGTGAACCACGCGTTCGTGGATCAGCACACGGTGTTCAAAGCGGGCAATACGGATATCGGCTACGGTCTGCGGCCCGGAAATCCTCTGCAAAAAGCGGCCAAAAACGCCGGTGACCCGAACGGCTCGCAGCCGATCACCTTCGACGATTTCGCGAAGTTCGTGTCGAAATACGACGCCGCCTACGTGACGAAACTGTCTGGCGTCCCGAAGCTCAAGCTCGACCAGCTGGCACAGCTCTATGCGGATCCGAAGGTCAAGGTGGTGTCGTTCTGGACCATGGGTTTTAACCAGCATACGCGCGGCACGTGGGCCAACAATATGGTCTATAACCTGCATCTGCTGACAGGGAAGATCGCCACGCCCGGCAACAGCCCGTTCTCGCTGACCGGCCAACCCTCCGCATGCGGCACGGCGCGCGAAGTCGGCACCTTCTCGCACCGGCTGCCCGCCGACATGGTCGTCACCAACCCGAAGCATCGCGAGGAAGCCGAGCACATCTGGAAACTGCCGTCCGGCACGATTCCGGACAAGCCCGGTTTTCATGCGGTACTGCAGAATCGCATGCTGCATGACGGCAAGCTCAACGCCTACTGGGTGCAGGTGAACAACAACGTGCAGGCCGGCGCGAACATCAATGAGGAAGTGCTGCCGGGCTATCGCAACCCGGATAATTTCGTGGTGGTGTCGGACGTTTATCCGACCGCCACGGCGGTGGCGGCCGACCTGATCCTGCCGTCGGCGATGTGGGTCGAGAAAGAAGGCGCCTATGGCAACGCCGAGCGGCGCACGCAATTCTGGCACCAGCTCGTGGTCGCGCCCGGCGAAGCGCGCTCGGATCTGTGGCAACTGGTGGAGTTTTCTAGGCGCTTCAAGGTGGAAGAGGTGTGGCCTGCCGACTTGATCGCGCAGAAGCCCGAATACAAGGGCAAAACGCTTTATGACGTGCTGTACCGCAACGGCCAGGTCGACAAATTTCCGCTGTCGCAGACCGACTCCACCTATCGCAACGACGAAGCAAAAGCGTTCGGCTTCTATATCCAGAAAGGGCTGTTCGAGGAATACGCGAGCTTTGGCCGCGGTCACGGTCACGATCTCGCGCCGTTCGACGACTATCACAAGGCGCGCGGCTTGCGCTGGCCGGTGGTCGACGGCAAGGAAACCCGCTGGCGCTACAAGGAAGGCTCCGATCCCTATGTGAAAGCGGGCACCGGCTGGCAGTTCTATGGCAATCCGGATGGCCGCGCCGTGATCTATGCGCTGCCCTACGAGCCGCCGGCCGAATCGCCGGACAAGGAATACCCGTTCTGGCTCGCCACTGGCCGTGTGCTCGAGCATTGGCACTCGGGCTCGATGACGCGTCGCGTGCCCGAACTCTACCGGGCATTTCCGAACGCGGTGTGCTTCATGCACCCCGACGACGCCAAGGCAATGGGTTTGCGGCGCGGCGCCGAGGTCAAGGTGATGTCGCGGCGGGGCTATATCCGGACCCGGCTCGAAACGCGCGGCCGTGACAAGCCGCCGCGCGGTCTCGTGTTCGTGCCGTGGTTCGATTCGAGCCAGTTGATCAACAAGGTCACGCTCGACGCCACCGATCCCATTTCGCTGCAGACCGATTACAAGAAGTGCGCGGTGAAAATTGTCAAAGTCTAGGAGCATCCCATGCGCGCATGGTTCATCCCTGCGGTCTTTCTGGTGCTCACGCTGGGCGCCAGTGCCCAGCCGACCATTCCGGCGACACCGTTTCACGACACGTTGCGCGGCACTACACCGCTCGGCGAGGAGGCGAAGCCGCCGTTGATCGCGCCCACGGAGAACAAGGATGTGATTCGCGGCCGCGCCTACGCCCAGCAACCGCCGACGATTCCGCACAAGATCGACGGCTATCAACTCGACCGCAACGCGAACCGCTGCCTCGCGTGCCACGCTCGCAGCCGCGCTGAAGAGAGCGGGGCGGTGCCGATCGCGATTTCGCACTACACCGATCGTGCGGGCGATACCCTCGGCCACCTCGCGCCGCGACGCTATTTCTGCACGCAGTGCCATGTGCCGCAAGCCGATACGAAGCCGCTGGTCGGCAGCACGTTTGCCGATATCGCCGACGTCCGCTTGCCGCCCCCCGCTGTCCAGCCCAAAAAGTAGAGGCCGACATGCGCGATCTGATCCGGCGCTACTGGCGAACCATCAATCGGCCGAGCACCTATTTCAGCCTGGGTTTTCTCACCCTGGGCGGTTTTATCGCGGGCGTGGTGTTCTGGGGCGCGTTCAACACCGCAATGGAATTGACCAACACCGAAGCGTTCTGCACCGGCTGTCACGAGATGCGCGGCAACACCTATGCGGAACTGAAGACCACCATCCACTACAGCAATCGCAGCGGCTTTCACGCAAAGTGTTCGGATTGCCACGTGCCGCATGAGTGGACCAGCAAGATCGCCCGCAAGATGCAGGCCTCCAAGGAGGTGTGGGCGAAGGTGTTCGGCGTGGTGAACACGCGCGAGAAGTTCCAGAACAAGCGGCTGGAACTCGCCGAGCACGAATGGGCGCGCTTCAAGGCCAATGATTCGCTGGAGTGCCGCAATTGCCACCAGTTCGACTATATGGATTTCACGCGGCAGAGTCCGCGGGCGCAGGAGGCGCATCAGCGCTTTCTCGCGACAGGCGAGAAGACCTGCATCGACTGTCATAAGGGCATTGCCCACGAGTTGCCGAACATGACGCAGGCGCAGCTCGATGCGAACGCCAAACAGAACGCGGGCAAGCAGTGAGCGGAGCCGTGCAATGAACAGGCGAATCAGTGATCAAACGACGTCCGCCAGGCGGCGGACGGCCCATGATGCTTTGCGCTGAAGGCGTGAGTCTCGGGCGCGGCGGGCGCGAGATCGTCGACGGCGTTGGCTTCGATATCGAGGCCGGCTGGGCATTGCAGATCCACGGCTCGAACGGCTGCGGCAAGACCACGCTGCTGCGGGCGCTGGCAGGCCTGCTGCAACCTGCTTCCGGCAGCATACGGTGGCGCGGCGTGAGCGTGCACGCGCAGCCGGAGCGGTTTCGTCGCGAGCGTGCCTATGTCGGTCATAGCAACGGCCTGAGCGACGATCTGTCGGTGTTGGAGAATTTGCGCTTTGCGGCGCTGCTCGGTGTGAATCTCGAGAGTTTGCGCGATGCCCGCATGCAGGAGCGCGACGTGCTGGAGCTCGCGGGTCTGTGGACACTGCGGCACGCCTGCGTCGGCAGTTTGTCGCAGGGGCAGCGGCGCCGGGTGGCGTTGGCCCGCGTGATGCTGGAACGCAAACCGTTATGGCTGCTCGACGAGCCCGCGGAAGCACTCGACGATGCCGCCCGGGTATGGCTTGCCGACGCGCTCGACGAGCATCTGCAGGACGGCGGGATCGTGGTGGCGACCACCCATCTGCCGCTGCCGACCGGCGCTGCGCGCACGCAGCATCTGCATCTGGAACGGGGCGGGTCATGATCGCGCTGACGCTTGGCGTCATGCGCCGCGAACTTGCGCTCAGTTGGCGCAGGCGCAGCGTTGCGCTCGGCGCTCTGCTGTTCTTCGTGATCGCATCGAGTCTGTTTCCGCTCGCGGTCGGCACCGATCCGGCGCTGCTGCGGGCGATCGCCCCTGGCGTGCTGTGGGTGACGGCGCTGTTCGCCGCCATGCTTTCGGCCGGACAGTTGTTCGGCCACGATTTCGCGAGCGGCGCGCTCGAGCAGATGATGTTGTCGCCGCAACCGCTGCCGGTCATCGTATTCGGCAAGATCGCAGCGCATTGGCTGACGAGCGGCTTCGCGCTGGTGCTGCTCACGCCCGTGGTCGCCTTGCAGTACGACCTCGGCTTGCGCGATACCGTGCCGTTGATGGGCTCGCTGCTGCTCGGCACGCCGCTTCTGAGCCTGATCGGCTCGATGGGCGCCGCGCTCACGCTGGGCATGCAAGGCGGCGGCGCGTTGCTCGGTCTGCTGATTCTGCCGCTGTACGTGCCGGTGCTGATTTTCGGCGTCGGCGCGGCCGATCCTGCGGCCACCGCAGGATGGTCCGCAGCCAACCTGTCGCTGCTCGGCGCAGCGCTGTGCGCCGGTGTCTCGCTGTGCCCCTGGGCCAGTGCCGCCGCCTTGCGCATCACGATGGAGTAACGAAGATGAACCGCCCCAACTGGTTCCGCTACGCGTCGCCGCGTACCTTCGATCCGCTGGCGGCGCGGCTTGTGCCGTTTTTCGCCGTGGCCGCCGTGCTCTTGATGCTCGCGGGCCTCGCAATTGGCTTGCTGGTGGCCCCGCGCGACGCATTGCAAGGCGACGTGTATCGCATCATGTTCGTCCATGTGCCGGCGGCGTGGATGTCGATGCTGATCTATCTGGTGATGGCCGCGTACTGCGCGCTCTCACTGCTGCTCAACGCGCGGCTTGCCGCGATGATGGCACGCGCGCTGGCGCCCACCGGCGCGCTGTTCACCTTGATCGCGCTCGTCTCCGGCTCGCTGTGGGGCAAGCCGACGTGGGGCGCCTGGTGGGTGTGGGACGCGCGTCTCACGTCGGAGCTGATCCTGCTGTTCCTCTACGTCGGCTTTATCGCGCTGCATGCGGCGATCGACGACCCGCGCCGCGCCGACCGTGCGTGCGCCACGCAGGCGCTGATCGGCGTCGTGAATATTCCGGTCATCTATTTTTCGGTGCAGTGGTGGTACACGCTGCATCAGGGGCCGTCGCTGAGCTTCGGCAGCGGCGTGTCGATGAGCGCGTCGATGGTGTGGGGCATCGTCGTGATGACCGGCGGGTTCTGGTCGTACGCGATTGCCGTGGCGCTCACGCGCGTGCGCGCCATCATGCGTGAGCGCCGTCGCGCGGCGCCGTGGGAAGCCAACTTCGAGGAGCGTGCCGCATGAACAGCGTGACAGGCGCGGTGGCCATGCTTGGGCAGGACCCCTATCTGACTGCGGCGCTCGCGGTGAGTTTCGGGTTGCTAATCGTCGAAGCCTGGCGCGTGCGCGGCCGGCTTCGCGCCACGGCGCGCGATGCCGGCGCGCCGGAGCGTGCGGATGAGCGCTAGAAGCCGGCGACTGGGCTGGATCGTCGGCGCGGTATTGGCTGCGGGGTTGACCTGCGCCCTGGTGCTGAATGCATTTCGCGCCAATGTGACGTTCTTCGTGAGCCCGAGCCAGATCGCGGCGCAGCAACTGCCGCAGGCGCGCCGGTTTCGTCTCGGCGGGCTGGTCCAACGCGGATCGCTTTCGCGTGGCGCGGACGGCCTGAGCGTGCATTTCATCGTGACCGATACCGTCAAGCAGGTGGCCGTGGTCTATCACGGCGTGCTGCCGGACCTGTTTCGCGAAGGCAGCGGGGTGGTCGCGCAGGGCCGGCTCGGCAGCGACGGCCAGTTCTACGCCGACGAGGTCCTCGCGAAACATGACGAAAAATATATGCCGCCCGATGCGGCAGAAGCGGTCCGCCGCGCGCAAGCGCCGGCGATGCGGCCGACGGCGCCCGCGGCTTCTGCCGCAGCCGCGGCGTTGCGCTTGACGGCCCGCACGCCGGACGACGCGCGCCGCGCCGATAATCGTCAACCAGGAGGCATTGAGCCTTGATCCCGGAGATCGGTCACTTTGCCTTGATCCTCGCGCTGCTGCTTGCACTGACCACGGCAGTCCTGCCGCTGCTCGGCGCGCAACTCGGCATCGTCGAATGGATGCGGCTCGCCTGGCCGGCGGCGCGCGCGCAATGCGCGTTCGTGGCACTGGCGTTCGCCTGCCTCGCATGGTCGTTTCTCAGCAATGATTTTTCGGTGGTCTACGTCGCCGACAATTCCAACTCCGCGCTGCCCGCCGTCTATCGTTTCGCCGCCGTATGGGGCGGCCATGAAGGTTCGTTGCTGCTATGGGTGCTGCTGCTGACCGTGTGGATGGTCGCGGTGACGTTTTTCAGCCGCCAGCTCGCCGTGCCGATGGTGGCGCGCGTGCTTGCGGTGATGAGCTGGATCGCCGCCGGCTTCCTGCTGTTCCTGCTGTTCACATCCAACCCGTTCAGCCGTCTGATGCCGCCCGCGATGGACGGCCGCGATCTGAATCCGCTCCTGCAGGACCCGGGCATGGTGATTCACCCGCCGATGCTCTATATGGGCTATGTCGGTTTTTCGGTTGCATTCGCGTTTGCGATTGCGGCGCTCCTGTCGGGCGAATTGAATGCGGCGTGGGCGCGCTGGTCGCGTCCGTGGACGATTGCCGCCTGGCTTTTCCTCACGCTCGGCATCATGCTCGGCAGCGGTTGGGCGTATTACGAACTCGGCTGGGGCGGCTGGTGGTTCTGGGATCCAGTCGAAAATGCGTCGTTCATGCCATGGCTCGCGGGTACCGCGCTGATCCATTCGCTGGCCGTGACCGACAGGCGCGGCAGTTTTCGCGCCTGGACCGCGTTGCTGGCGATCTGCGCGTTTTCACTGAGCCTGCTCGGCACGTTCCTCGTGCGCTCGGGCGTCATCACGTCGGTGCATGCGTTCGCCAGCGATCCGACGCGGGGCGTGTTCATTCTTGCGTTCCTCGCGCTGGTGGTGGGCGGCGCGCTGCTGCTGTTCGCGTGGCGGGCGCCGCAAATTGGCCTGGGGGGCGGCTTCGAGCCGGTTTCGCGCGAAGCGCTACTGCTTTCGAACAATGTGCTGCTGATGGTAACGGCGGCGTCGGTGCTGCTCGGCACGCTGTATCCGATGGCGCTCGACGCGCTCGGCCTCGACAAGATTTCCGTCGGACCGCCGTATTTCGACAGTGTGTTCGTGCCGCTGATGACGCCGGCGATCTTTCTGATGGGGATCGGGCCGCTCGCGCGTTGGCGTGCGGCGCGCTTGCCCGATCTGGCGCGGCGCCTGCGCTGGGCGGCGCTGGTCAGTGTGCTGACCGCGCTGTTGCTGCCATGGGCGCTGGGCAGCTGGCGGCCGCTCGTGAGTCTGGGGATTCTGCTCGCGGTGTGGAGCTTCGCGACCGTCGCCGTGAGCATGCGGGAACGGCTTGGCGCGTCGGCGCGCCAGTCTGCTGCCGGGTCAGCGATTGAGGCCGCTGAGTCTGCGACTGGGGTCGCGATCGGGTTTTCGACAGAGGGCGCGGGAGACGATCGCCATGCGCCGCGCCAATCGCGTGCCGCGTTGTTCGCGCGTGCGCGGCGTGTGCCGCGCGCGGTCTACGGGATGTGGCTCGCGCATGCGGGCATCGGCGTGTTCATCATCGGCGTGACGATGGTCAAGGGCTATCAGGTGGAGCGCGACGTGGCGATGCACAGCGGCGAAACCGTCGAAGTCGGCGCGTATCGCTTCCGCTTCGAAGGCGTGGCTCAGGTCAGTGGTCCGAACTATCTGGCGACACGCGCGAGCGTTGTCGTGAGCCGCGACGGCAGCCCGGTGGCTACGATGCATCCCGAGAAGCGTATGTTTCTCGTCCAGAAGATGCCGATGACCGAGGCGGCCATCGATCACGGCGTGCTGCGCGATCTATACGTGGCGATGGGCGAGCCGGCCGGCGGCGGTGCTTGGACGCTGCGTATCCAGATCAAGCCGTTCGTTCGCTGGATCTGGGGTGGCTGTCTGCTAATGGCATTCGGCGGGCTGCTGGCCGCCAGCGACCGGCGATATCGCCTGCTGCGGGGGCGACGCAACAGTGAGCGTGGGCGTGAGCGAGCCACCGGTAACGGGCCCACGCGACCCGCGGCGGATGTCGCCGGCACGACCGCCGCCCAGACCGCGAGTTCTATCAGCGAGGCCGGCCGATGAAACGCGCGCTGATTCCGCTCGCCGCGTTTCTCGTGCTGCTAGCGTTGCTGGCCGCGGGGCTCAGACATGGTCCGCGGCAGTTGCCGTCGGCGTTGATCGGGCGGCCCGCGCCCACGTTCGATCTGCCGCGTCTCGCGGCTAGCGGCGAGCGTGTGTCATCCGGCTCGTTGCGCGGTCAGGTATGGGTGCTCAACGTATGGGCCTCCTGGTGCGAGCCATGTCGCGACGAGCAGCCGGTGCTGGTCGACCTGGCGGCGCGACGCATCGCTCCGGTGTACGGCCTGAACTACAAGGACGATCCGCAACCGGCGCAGCAATGGCTGGCCGAGGCGGGCGATCCATACACGGCTTCGCTGGTCGATCGCAGCGGCCAGACCGGGATCGACTACGGTGTATACGGCGTGCCGGAGACCTTCGTGATCGATCGCGCGGGCATCGTCCGCTATCGGCAGGCGGGACCGTTGACAGCGGCGTCGCTCGACGGCGTGATCGTGCCTCTGCTAAGGAAGCTGCAGCGCGAGGGCGGGGGCGCGAATGGCTAGCGGCGCGCGCAACCGGGCGAAGCGTGGCGCTGCGCTCGTGCTGCTGGCGCTCTCGCTGCACGTGGCCGCCGGATCGGACCGGGCGGCCGACGACGCGCGCGTGCGCAGTCTGGCCGAGAGTTTTCGCTGCCTCGTGTGCCAGAACCAGACGCTCGCCGATTCGAATGCGGAGCTCGCCGCGGATCTGCGTGAGCGCATTCGCGAGCAGGTTCGGGCCGGTTCCACGGACGCGCAGATTCGGGACTACATGGCGCGCCGCTATGGCGATTTTGTGTTGTACCGGCCGCCGCTCAAGCCACTGACGTGGGCGCTGTGGTTCGGCCCGTTCGCCGCGCTGGCGATCGGCGGGTGGGCTGGGTGGCGCGCGATCGGTCGCCGGCGCGGCATTGCGGCCCGCCCGCTCGACCACGACGAGCGCCGTCGCGTGGAAGCGTTAATGGCGACTGCTGACGAGGGCTCACCGAGATGATTCAATTCTGGCTGATCGTCGCGGCGATGCTGGCGGTGGCCCTGTTGTGCGTGATCGTGCCGCTGCTGGGTCGAGGCTCGCGCGAGGAGGACATGACGGTGGCCCGTGCCGAAGGCGGCGCAGTCGTGCTCGCCGCCATCTTCCGGACCGAAATGGCCGAACTGGAACGCCAGGCGGCGGCCGATCCGCCGGACGCGCAGCATGGCAACGCGCGGCGTGAGCTCGAGCGGCGTTTCGTCGACGAAATCGGCGTGCAACCGGTCTCGACGACCGTGCGGACGGGCAGCGTCGTGCAACGCGCGGGCACGGCTGCGCTGTTGCTGGCGTTGCTGCCGAGCGCGGCGCTCGTGCTGTACATGCGCCTTGGCGACCCGCTCGCGGCGGCAGTGCAGACGGACGGCACCGCCGGGCCGGATGACAGCCATGCCGCCACTCAAGGCTCGCTGGACGCGATGGTAGGGCGCCTTGCTGCCAGATTGCGGCAGCAACCGGACGACCCTGCCGGCTGGACCATGCTGGCACGGTCCTATGCTGTCCTCGAGCGGCCCGACGATGCCGCCGCCGCATATCGGCACGCCCTTGGGCTTACGCCACGCGATCCGCAATTGCTGGCCGACTACGCCGATGCCCTGGCGAGCGCTAACGGCGGCGACCTGACGGGTGCGCCGCTGGAAAGCATCGAGGCCGCGTTGGCGCTCGATCCGTTGAATCCTAAGGCGTTAGCGCTGGCCGGGTCGGCGGCGTTCCAAGCGCGCGATTATCCGCGTGCGATCCAGTATTGGCAGCGGCTCGAACAGGCGCCCGGCGTGAGCGCGGCAATCGTGGGTCAGGCGCGGACGAATGTTGCCGAAGCGCGGCGGCTCGCAAGCGGAGCGCCGACGATTGGGTCGGAACGAGCGGGCCGCTTACCAACGAACGCTGCAACGTCGAATTGACGTGCCCGGACCAAAAAAAAACAGCCACGGGTTTGCACCCGTGGCTGCTTTTCAACTGCGTATTGCTTCAGCAGTCCGTCAAGTTCGATTAGAACTTGTGGCGGATGCCCAGGCTAACCAGTTCTTGCGAGCTGCTTGCCGAGTTGTAGCCGTACGAACCGATTGCTGCGCCGGCGTCGACGACGACCGTGCCAGTCGAGCCCGGAATCGGGTTTGCAATGCGCTGGCTGCCGCTTGCGTGCTGATACGCGCCGACCAGGTAGATGTCCGTGCGCTTCGACAGGTTGTAGTCGCCGCCCAGCGAAACTTGATGGTACGTTGCGTCCGTGTCGCCGCTAGCCTTCGTATAGACGTAGCCCAGACCGACCAGCATTGCCGGCGTTGCCTGGTAACCCAGGTATGCACCACCAACGTTGTACTTCTCGGTCGAACCGAAGCCCGATTGTGCGTCCGGCTTGTATTGCGCGTTGCTGTAGCGCAGGTTGGCTGTGAACGGGCCTGCAACGTACTGCACTGCCACCTGAGCGATGCCGATCGACTTGGCCGTACCGTAGATGTTGCTGATCTGGTTGTCGAACGTACCATCCGACGTGCCGCCCCATGCAGCGCGCGGCGTGGCCGAGCTCGGATTGTCGGCGCGGAAGTAACCTGCTGCCACGCTGAACGGACCCGTCGAGTATGTTGCTGCGCCCGACCACGTTTGACCCGAACCCGTTGCGCCGGCCACACCGCCGAATGCGTACATGCCTTCGAACTGGAAGCCGCTCCACACCGGCGACGTGTACTTGACAGCGTTGCTCGTACGCGAGGTGTTGTCGTTGTTGTCAACGTCGCCCGGCGTTGCGAAGGTGGAACCGAAGTAGTTGTCACCCGTCAGCGGTTGAACCAGGTCGACCACCGGATCGTACTGACGACCCAGCGTGAACGTACCCCACTGATCGCCCGTCAGGCCGACGTAGGCTTGACGACCGAACATCTTGTTGCCTTGACCGAGCTTACCGGTGTTGATGTCAAAGCCGTTTTCCAACTGGAAAATCGCCTTCAGGCCACCGCCGAGGTCTTCCGTGCCCTTCAGGCCAAAACGGTTGCCTTGCAGGTTGCCGCCGACCAGACCGACTTGATTGGCGTTCTTGCCCGAAGCATCGACAGTATTGTGAGCGTACTGGATCGACTCATCGATCAAACCGTACAGGGTGACGCTGCTTTGAGCATGCGCGATGCCGGTGACGCCCAGAAGCGCCAGCGAGAGGGTAGACAGGGCGATTCGTTTCATCCATTTCTCCACGCAGATGATTAGTTTGTTGTTGCGCAAAGGAGAATAGCTCACTGCTCGAAGCGTTAAGAACTGGAAAAAAAAGAGTGTCGCCAAAAACTGACAAACGACGCAAAGCCTTGTATTTAAAGCCTGTTAACAATTATTGCTGTTTCCGCAATATTGCATCGTGAAATGCGCATTATTGTTGTTTCCTTGATAGTGAAGGCTTCGGTACTGGTAATTTGGACGCTTGTTTGAATGGTCGTTGTAATGTAGTCGTCTAGCCGTTCCGGCTGTTTTTCGGCGCCCATGTAAAAAGCGACCGGCATTGTGCTTGACGAGCGCGCTGGACAGCATTTACGCGTTGTGATCCATCTGAGCGGACTGCGGTCGCGGTCACGTACGGGTCATGACCGGCCTGCTTCAGAACGCTTCGGGCCTCATCTGCCGCTGCCGCTATCGTCTCCGTTGCGGCGCGCTACGGTTGCTGCCGCCAGTCCGGCTGCCGCCGCGAACAGCACCGAGGTCCACGGATGCCGCCGGACATAGCGGTCGGCCGCGACGGCCGTGCGGCCCGCGCTGGTCAGTGTGACGGCGGCGGCGCGTGTCGCGTGGGCTTCGGCCAGCACGACCGAGCGGCCGATCTTCACCGCGGCCGCTCGCGCGGAAGCCCGCTTGCGCGTTCGATTTCGCGGCGAAGCCGAGGCTGACGTGGCGTCGGCAGGGGCTGACGCCACCGCTGCTACCGCCGCCGAGGCCGTGGGAACCTTGCTGCTCTTTGCATGCGGCACGGCATCGGCGGATACGGTCGATGCCGCCAGTACCGAGGCGAGCTTGGCGCGGCTGCCGGGCGGCGACTCGTCCTGCATGCCCCAGCCGCCGTGCGGATCGTGCATGCGCCCGCGTGCTGCCGAAAACTCGGCGCCGAGCAGCAGCACGGCGGCCGAGAAGTACAACCACATCAGCAGCACCGCCAGCGACCCCGCCGCGCCGAACGAACTCGCCATCCCGGCGTGTGCGATATACAGCGCAAAAAGCTTCTTGCCGGCCGAGAACAGCACGGCGGCTACGACTCCGCCGACGAACGCATCGCGCCAGCGCACCTTGGCGTCGGGTAGAAACTTCAGCAGGCCGGCGAAGGCGAAGGCCAGCACCAGCAGGCCGACACCGAGTTGCAGCAGATTGCCGATCACCACATACGGCGAGTCGCCCCATAACCATTTGCCGATGAACGTGATGACCGTGTCGAGCACCAGCGAGACGATCAGCAGGAACGCGACGCCGAGCACGAGGCCGAACGAAATCAGGCGCACGCGCACTAGTGCGATCACGCTCGACGAGCGGGGCCCGGTATAGGGCCACACCAGATTGAGTGCGCTATTGAGCGACGAGAAGGTTGCCGAGGCGCCGATCGCGAGCATCGTGAACGAAATGATCGCCGCGATGCCGCCGGCGCTGCCACTGTGATGAGCGTTCTCGACGATGGTCTGTACGCCCGCCGCGGCCTGGTCGCCGAGCAGACCATGAATATGGTTGAACAACTCACCGCGCGCGGCTTCGGCGCCGAAGAACCAGCCCGCCACGGCGATCACCATGACCAGCGTGGGCGCGAGCGAGAACGCCGCATAGAAGGCGATGCTGGCGGCCATGGCCGCGCAGCGGTCCTCGGCAAACTGTTTGAATGCGCCGATTGCCCAGTTGGCCTGCTTGCGGGCCACCGACTGGAGGTTCTCGGCGGAAAGCGTGTCGATGTCCATGGTCGTTTTTCTCAATGGGATGCAGGCGCCGGATACGCCATGTACTTGCCGCGAATTTACCGTGAGGTGGCATCGACGCCGCCCTCGCCGTATCGACGCGTCCCGCAAACCGTGTGCCTGTGACTAACTATAACAAGCACCGGATGCACCTGGGCGTGACACGCCGCAAGCACGCATGCCATTAGAATGCCGATGAACCTTCACACCTTCTTATCACCATGCACTCGCACGAACTCGTCAAACAGCTGGACGTCATTGCCGCAGAACACTTGAGCGCGCATTTGCCCGCGCATGTCGTCGAAAATCTCCCGCCCGAGGGCGTGACCGTATTTGCCGTGAGCGACGACGCGTCGGACACAGCCGAATTCAGCGCGCGCTACGGCTTTGGTCTGGAAGATTGCGCCAACACGATCGTGGTCCGCTACAAGAAGGAGGGCGCCGAACATTATGCGGCGCTGGTTTCGCTCGGTTCGCTGCGCCTCGACATCAACGGGGCGGTGAAGGCGGCACTCGGCGCGCAACGCCTTTCGTTCGCCAAAAGGGAAGCCGCCGTGGAGCATAGCGGGATGGAATTCGGCGGCATTACCGCGTTCGGCTTGCCGGACGACTGGCGCATTCTCGTCGACGCCGCTGTCATGGAGCGCGCCCAGATCGTGATGGGAGCAGGGGTGCGGGCAGCCAAGCTGCTGCTGGCGCCCGACGTGCTGCGGCAATGGCCGCGCTGCGAAGTCGCCGCGCTGGCGCTGCCCGCCGAGTGAACAAACGCTGAAGTTTTCCGCCGCCGGGCCGTTATTCCAAAGACTGACATAAATAGTTGAAGTGCCCGCTCTCACGCGGCACGTCGAATACAAGTACAAGTCCAAAGGAATACGGAGATGGAACGCTTTCGCCTGAAAGTGCGGCTGTGGCTTGCGCTGGCGGTAATGTGCACGGGAATTCTGGCGATTGGCCTGTGGGGTGCTTTCAAAACGCACGATACGATGATCGCCGACCGCCAGGCCGAACTGAAAAGCGTCGTGAGCGTCGCTTACAGCGTGCTGGACCGTTATAACGGCCTCGCCGCAGCCGGAACGATGCCGCTTGCCGACGCGCAACGCGCGGCCATGGCCGATCTGCGTGCCATGCGCTACGACGGCGCCGGCGGCTACCTGGTGATCGAGGACCCGCATGCCAGGGTGCTGATGCACGGTGTGCGGGCCGATCTCGAAGGCAAGGACATGAGCGGTTTCACGGACCCGAAAGGACGCCATGTGTTCAAGGACGGCTCCGATCTCGCCGAACGCGAGGGCGAGGGCTTCATCCATCTGGAGTTTCTGAAGCCGGGCTCCAATCAGATGGCGCCGAAAATCAATTACGTGCGGCTCTACAAGCCGTGGGACTGGACGATCGTGACCGGCGTGTTCACCGACGATATCGACGCGGCGTTCTACACCGCGCTCGCACAGTATGTCGGCGCGTCGCTGATTTTGTGCCTGCTGGTGTCGCTGGTGATCGGCGTGATCCTGCGCAGCATCTTGCGGCAACTCGGCGGTGAACCGGCCTACGCGGCGCAGATTGCTTCGCGTATCGCCGATGGCGAGCTCGACGTGGTCGTCGAAACGAAACCCGGTGACGACGTCAGCCTGCTCGCCGCGATGCAGCGCATGCAGCATCGTCTGGCACAAGCGATCACGCAGATTCGCAGCGGCGCGACCTTGATCTCGACTGTTTCCAACGAGATCGCAGCGGGCAACGCGGACCTGTCGCGTCGCACGGAGCAGCAGGCGAGCGCGCTCGGCGAGACCGCTTCGAGCATGGAGCAGATCACGGCGACTGTGAAGCAGAACGCCGACAACGCGAAGCAGGCCAGTCAGCTTGCAAACAATGCTTCCGAGACAGCGGCACGTGGTGGCGAAGTGGTCGGCCAGGTGGTCGAGACGATGCGGGGGATTTCGCAGTCGTCGCACCGGATTGGCGACATTATCGGCGTGATCGAGGGGATCGCTTTTCAGACCAATATTCTTGCTTTGAACGCGGCTGTCGAAGCGGCTCGCGCCGGCGAAGAGGGGCGCGGCTTCGCCGTGGTGGCGGGCGAAGTGCGCAGCCTCGCGCAGCGCAGCGCGGCGGCGGCCAAGGAGATCAAGACCCTGATCGAGGAGTCGGCGGCGCAGATCGAAGGCGGCTCGCAGTACGTGGATCGCGCGGGTGAAACGATGCAGGAAGTGGTGCACGCGGTGCGCCGGGTGACCGACATCATGGGTGAGATCAGCGCGGCATCGGTCGAACAAAGTTCGGGCATCGAGCAGGTCAATATCGCGGTGGCGAGCATGGATCAGACGACCCAGCAGAACGCGGCGCTAGTGGAAGAAGCGAGTGCTTCGGCCGATGTGCTGAAGGCGCAGACCGGTCAACTGACGGCAGCGATTGCGGTATTCACGCTGCCGGAAGGGCGCTGATCGAGGCGTCACGCGGGCGCTTGCACGGCCGCGTGACGGTGCCTGATTATGGTTGGCACGCTGTGTTTGACAAGCGCGCCTAGCTCAGATGATCAGACGCGAGACCTTGGTGCCTTCGAGCGACACGCCGGCCATCAGCCCACCGTTCGTCAGCACAAAAGCTTCGACCGGGCTGGTGGCGGTTGAGGTATCGACCGCGCCGTTGGCGCCGATTTTCAGCACCGCGACGGTTGCGTCAGCGCCTGCCGCCCATCCCTGGCTGCTGAGGAATTTGTCGAGCGCTTCTTGCGTCATGAACAGGAAGATGAGCGCCTTGGACTGCGCGCCAATCTGCAAACCGAACGAGCCCGCGACGGTGCTGTAGTAGCCAGTGGTGCGGCCGCCTACGCGTAACGCGCCTTCTCCGTACTGCGCGCCAATCCAGAAGCCAGCCGAAATCACTGACGGAAACACGAGCACGCCGCGCGCTTTGGCGACCAGTTCGCGCGAGCCTGCGGCGTTCGCGTAGAGACGCGACAAGGTGGAATCGACCCCTGCGTTGATCGTGTCGCGCTTGGCGGCATTGGCCGAAGGCGATCCACTCGCGGATGACGATGTCGTCGTGCAGCCGGCGAGGCCAAAGCCCGCTGTAGCCAAAGCGGCGCTCGTGGTCATAATGAATTGTCGTCTGCGCATGGTCGTTCTCCTTGTGCGTGATGAAAGAGGCGGTTTTTAATTTGACATTGACAGTGAATGCCGTGACGCCGACTGCCCGTCGGCCACCCGGACGCCGACAGCCCCGATGCCGATGGCCGGTGTGCCTGCTAATCAGCATTTTGCGTGCCTGACGGCCACGGCTTGGGTATCTGACAGCGGTGATGCGCTGACGTTCACCCGTGGATTCACTTCCCTCAACGCCGCTCCCTCTCGATCCTTACGCCGACGGACGGATATTCTGATTGTGGCGGAACAGGTTCTGCGGGTCGTAGCGGTGCTTCACTGCGACGAGGCGTTCGTAGTTCGGCCCGTACGCATCAGCCACCCGTCCGCCTTCCTCCTGCGTCATGAAGTTGACGTACACGCTGCCTAGCGCGAAGGGTGCGGCTGAGTCGAAAAAGGCCCTTGCCCAACCGATGCAGCGCTCGTCATCGCTCGCGTTGTCCCAACGGCCGTGGACGTTCATGGCGTATTGCGTATCGCGGCTCGAATAAGCCGTGGCTTCGACCGGTACCCGGCTCGTTTGCGCGCCGATCTGCCCGAAGAAAATTTCGCATTGAGGCGAAGGCAGCGTGCCGATCGCTTCGAGCAACGCGTCGACGAGACCGTCCGGTATGCCGTCGAGATTGTGCGACTTCCAGTAGTTGCGAGCGCCCGGTGTGAGCAGCGGATCGAACGCCTGCTGCCACATGGCGTACGGCATCGGCCCAAGGTGTTCTCCCACCGGTGTGCCGAAGCCACGCACGTTCTCCACCACGGACGGGCCGTTTTCAACCGGGCCGGTGTAGCACATTGCGAATACGATGACCGGCTTGCCGTGCGCCTCGGGCGGCAGAAATGGCAGCGGCGGCGCGAGCCGCAGAACGGCCCATACACTCAATTCGTCCGGCATCTGCTCCGCGGCGGCGCGGTACTGTTGCAGGGCAGACTTCGCCTGATCGAGCGGCAGCACGACGAGGCCGCCATATACAACTGGCCCGACCGGATGAAGTGCGAACTCGAAGCGTGTTACGACGCCGAAATTGCCGCCGCCACCGCGAATCGCCCAGAACAGATCTTCATTCGAATCGACGCTCGCATGCCGCAGCTCGCCGTCGGCAGTCACCACGTCCGCGGAAATCAGATTGTCGACGGTCATGCCATATCGACGGCTCAGCCAGCCGAAACCGCCGCCGAGCGTCAGACCTGCCACCCCCGTGGTCGAGTTGATTCCAAGTGGCGTGGCGAGCCCGAAGGCCTGAGCCTCGTGGTCGAAATCGCGCAGCGTCGCGCCGGGTTCCACATACGCGCGTTTTGCCACCGGATCGATCTGGACGGATTTCATCGGCGACAGATCGATGACGAGACCGTCGTCGCACAGCGCGGTTCCGGCGATGTTGTGGCCGCCGCTGTGCACCGCGAGCGGCAGGCCGTGGTCGCGCGCGAACGTCACGCCGCGGCGCACGTCGGCTACGCCCGCGCAGCGCAGGATCATTGCAGGATGCCGGTCGATCATTGCATTCCAGATGCTGCGAGCCGCGTCGAAACCGGCGTCGCCGGGTAATAACAGTTCGCCTCGGATTGCGGCTTTGAGCTCGTCGGCGGCGCTGCTGGACACGCTAACCATGACACACCTCCACACTTAGTAGGGGACGCACACCCGCAACACAATTCAGCTGAACAAAGTAAATCGAAAGCGTCTGGACAGGTTCGGGTTACGTCCAGTAAACGGCCTTGCTCCCGTATATCAAACAAAGGTAAACCCGCGTTTGCGCTCCGCATCGCGCGAAAGCACGCGTGGTAAGTGTTCGCGCATTGCGGTGCGATTTACGCCAGCCGGCGCTGCGGCGGATGGTGCAAACGCTTCGGGAAAAGGTGGTGTGAGGCGAGGCGATTGGGCACCGTGGCTTGTGACCGCGCGTGGTCCAAGGCGGCGGAAAGGCCAGCACGTTGCCGGCGAACTTTTCAGGCGTTGTGACGCGCCGCGGTGCATTGAACTGGCGCTCAGGTTGAAGACATGCGGGCGTGGCCGCGCTCGCGTCTGATTTGTGGTGTCTGTGTGATTGCCCGCATTTTTGTCTTTGCCGATCCTTCTTTCTGTCCGGACAAACGCTTATTCGTTTGCGTGATGCGCTGCCTGGCTATCTGGAAAACTCCGCCGTATTCATCTGAAGAAGGGATTTTTTTGTTAAATTGAAAATAATAATCTGGACTACGTATTTTTAAAAAATACAGCGCGGCGGATGAGAGTTAACGATCTTTGACAGTGGCGAGACGCAATTAATCAGAAACGGGTCATCTATATCGCATTGCGTGGTCTAGCGCACGGTCAGGGCGAGGTGCTGCGCATAACTTCAACGTCCATCGGGCCCTGCTGTGCCTTTTCAAGGAATTGTTCGCGCACAGCGTGTCGTTTTCCCCGGATGAGTCAAATCTCGCCGGGATTTTCCGTGGGAAAGATGCCGGGCGTCAGGGTTTTCTGGGGCGACGCGCGGCAATGTTGACCGGGCTTTGAAGTTTCATTGTTTAACAGCGAACAGAGATTCAATCGTTATCCGGATCTGTATTTCCAAATAGATGTTTAGGAGACTGAAATGAAAAAGCAAAACGGGGAAGCACGGGCGTTGGGGACAGGCAAAGCGGTGTTGGCGGTCGCGGTGAGCCTTTATGCGGCGATGGCGGGTGCTCAAACGAATCCGGCGACATCTGTGGCGCCGTCGGCCGATTCTACGAAGCTGCTGATTGCGCAAGCGTTGCCAATCAGTTGTTCGTTATTTGACGCGGCAGGCTGCAAACAGGAGGAGGGCGGGTCGCGTGCAGCCGGTGGGGCCGGCGTGGCAGCGGCAGGAGGTTTGGGGGCGACGTCGTCTTCGGGTTCACAGAACAGCAATGGCAGCGGAACTTCGGCGACTGGTGTGGGCGCAGGCGGTTCCTCGAGCGGGTCGACGTCGAACTCGGCCGGACTGGGGGCTGGGAGTGCGGGAAGCGGTGGAGATGGCGGGAAGGGGGGCGCGGGTGGTGGCGGGGCGGGTGGTGGCGGGGCGGGTGGTGGCGGGGCGGGTGGTGGCGGGACGGGTGGTGGTGGTGGAGCGGGTGGTGGGACCGGTGGTGATGGAACGGGTGGTGGCGGAACTGGTAGTGGTGGAACAGGCGGCAGCGGTGACGGCGGTGGTAATGGTGGGCACCACGGCGGTCATGGCCATGGTGGCGACGGCGATGGCGGTCATGGTGACGGCGGTCATGGCGATGGCGGTCATGGTGACGGCGGTCATGGCGACGGCGGTCATGGTGACGGCGGTCATGGCGACGGCGGTCATGGTGACGGCGGTCATGGCGATGGCGGTCATGGTGACGGCGGTCATGGCGATGGCGGTCATGGTGACGGCGGTCATGGCGATGGCGGTCATGGTGACGGCGGTCATGGCGATGGCGGTCATGGTGACGGCGGTCATGGTGACGGCGGTCATGGCGATGGCGGTCATGGTGACGGCGGTCATGGCGATGGCGGTCATGGTGACGGTGGCCATGGTGATGGCGGTCATGGTGACGGTGGCCACGGCGACGGCGGTCATGGTGATGGCGGCCACGGCGACGGCGGTCATGGTGACGGTGGCCACGGTGATGGCGGCCACGGCGACGGCAGTCATGGCGATGGCGGCCACGGCGATGGCGGTCATGGCAACGGCGGCCATGGTGATGGCGGCCATGGTGACGGTGGCCATGGTGATGGCGGTCATGGCGACGGCGGCCACGGCGATGGTGGCCATGGTGTTGGCGGCCACGGCGACGGCGGTCATGGCGATGGTGGCCATGGTGTTGGCGGCCACGGCGACGGTGGCCATGGTGATGGCGGTCATGGTGACGGTGGCCACGGTGGTGGTGGCCATGGCGACGGCGGCCACGGTGATGGCGGTCATGGCGACGGCGGCCACGGCGATGGTGGCCACGGTGATGGCGGTCATGGTGACGGTGGCCATGGTGTTGGCGGCCACGGCGACGGCGGTCATGGTGATGGCGGCCACGGCGATGGCGGTCATGGCAACGGCGGCCACGGCGATGGTGGCCATGGTGACGGTGGCCACGGCGATGGCGGTCATGGCGCTGGCGGCCATGGCGACGGCGGCCACGGCGACGGTGGCCATGGTGATGGCGGTCACGGCAACGGCAACGGCGGCAAAGGCGCCAGCGGCCAAGGCCATGGCGGCGGCTTCGGTGGCTTCGGCAACAGCGGCGGCCATGGCGGCGGTTACGGCGGCGGCCACGGCCATTGACCCAGGGGACGTTTCTCAGCGCGCGGCGGCCGGCAAGCGGCTTCCCGCGCTGATGTCCAGGCGGGGATCACACAAGCGGACGGCCACTTATCCGCTCACGCTCGCGCCCGCCCATTCCAGATGCCAAACCCAGATATCCGCGAGCGCGAAACGATGCTTGCGGACTTCAAGGCTCACAGCGCAGACGCAGCAAAGGGATGCGCGATGCACCGTCCGGGCTACCAGAATTAATAGAACCCGAACCCGCGCCCGCCTACTTCAACACAACCGGCCCCACCGTACCCACCGCTTCGCGATGCGGCGCGGGCACGGCCCGCAGCAGTGCGACCATACCGGCAATCAGGAGCGCCGCGATGACGGCAAAGCCCGCGTAGACGCTGCCGGTTTCGGCCTTCAGCATGCCGACCAATGAAGGGCTCACCGCACCGCCGATCGCGCCGATCGCAGTGATCGTCGCAATACCGGCCGCGGCTGCGCCGCCATCCAGATACGCGGTGGGGATCGTCCAGAAAATGCTCAGCGTCGCGTAGATGCAGGTCGACGCGACCACCAGCAGGGCGACGGTGAAGGGCACGCTGTGCGCCGCGAGCGGCAGCAGCAGAAAACTGCCGGCCACCGCAAAGCCGCAGCACGCCACATGCCAGCGCCGTTCGGCGTGACGATCCGAACTGCGTCCGATCACCACGATACCGATTGCCGTGCAAACCGAAATCGCGCCGCTCAACCAGCCGATATTGCCGATCTGTTGCACGCCGACGTGCCGCAACAGCGTTGGTATCCAGAAACCGACCGCATTGAGCCCCATGAACACGCAGAAATAGATCGCCGAGAGCAGGTAGATCCGCGGGTTGCGCAACACGTCGGAGAGCCGCGCGGGCGGCGCGTGGCGCGCGCCGCGCTGCTGTCGATCCGTGTCGAGCGCGGCGGTGATGTGGGCCTTTTCCGCGTCGCTCAGCCATTTGGCGTGCATTGGGCGATCGTCCAGATAGAGCATCGCCATTACGCCAAGTAGGATAGCCGGCACTCCTTCGATCAGGAATAGCCACTGCCAGCCGCGCAAGCCGAGCATGTTGTGGAAATGCCCCATGATCCAGCCCGACAGCGGGCCGCCGATGATGCCCGCCAACGGCACGGCCATGATGAACAGGCTCGTGATGCGTCCGCGTTGCCGGTCGGGAAACCAGTACGTCAGATAAAGAATGATGCCGGGAAAGAAGCCGGCTTCGGCGGCGCCCAGCAGGAAACGCAGCAGATACAGCACGCTCGCGCTCCTGACGAACATCAGCAGCACAGTCAGAAGACCCCACAGCACCATGATCCGCAACAGCGTCTTGCGCACGCCGATACGGTCCAGCAGCAGATTGCTCGGCAACTCGAACAGCAGGTAGCCGACGAAGAACATTCCCGCCGCGAAGCCGAATACTGCGTCGTCGAGTTTCAGGTCCTGCAGGAACTGCAATTTTGCGAACCCGATATTGACGCGGTCGATGAAATTGACCATGTAACAGATGAATAGAAACGGCACGATGCGCCGCGCGATCTTGCGATAGATCGCGTCGTCGGGCGTCAGTGCGGGCGAGCGCTGCATGGTGTCTCCTTGCAACCCGGTACGTTGTGCCGGGCGCCTATGATTTATTCGTGTGACGCTGAGTCAATCTGCGCCTGGGGCGCGATCTGAAGCTTTCATCGAGGCGCATGCGCGTACTTTCGTGCCAGTTGCCCGTACTACCACTCGCCGAAAAAGACCCCCCAGTCCTTGTGCGTGTCCGTCTTGCTCTCGACCGTCGGGTTGTCGATCGTGACGCGCTGTTTCAACGAACCGTACCAGTCGGCGAGCTTCGCATGCATTTGCGCGCGGATGGGGGCGTGACTCGCATCGGCGCCAAGATCGCTGTATTCGTCAGGATCGTTCGCCAGATCGAAGAGTTGCGGGCGATATCCTTGCCAGTGTATGTACTTCCAGCGTGTGTCGCGCACCATCCAGCCGCGGCATTCATCGGGCTTGCGTCCCAGTGCGAGACGTGTGCGGCGGAAACTATAGTCGACTTCGGAGACCACGTAGTCGCGCCAGCCTTCGGCATGCTCCGTTTCGCCGCGCGTGAGTACCAGAACCGAGTGTCCGTCGATGCGCTCTTCATAGGCCGGCAGGCCAAGCGCGTCGAGTACCGTCGGCACCACGTCGATGCCCGATACGAAGCGCGTTTCGGCACTACCGCGGGTGGCGTCGGCTCGCGTCGACGGATCGTAGACGATCATCGGCACGCGCTGCACGGTGTCGTAGAAGAGTTCCTTCTCGCCGAGCCAATGATCGCCGAGGAAGTCGCCGTGATCGGCGGTGAAGACGATCAACGTGTCTTGCCAGCGGCCCAGCCGTTCGAGCGTGTCCCACAGCCGGCCGAGATGGTCGTCGATCTGCTGGATCAGACCTTGATAGACGGGTCGCACGGTGTTCGACACTTCTTCGCGCGCGAAATTGGCGCTCTCTTCGTGAGCGCGATACGCGGCAACCACGGGATGGGCATTGTCGAGTTCGGCGGGCTTGCGCGCGAGCGGCAGACATTGATCGAGCGAATACAGATTGTGATAGGGCCGCGGCGCGACATAGGGCCAGTGCGGCTTTACGTACGACAAATGCAAGGCCCACGGCGTGTCGCCCTGCTGCTCGATGTAGCGGATCGCCTGATCCGTCATGTAGGCCGTTTCGGAATGCGGCTCGGCCACCCGCGCCGGCCAGCGCACGTTGCGCATTTTCCAGCCGGAATGCACCGCGCCGCTGTCGTCTTCCACGCTGATTGCGAAGTCGCTCCACGGTTTGTCGCTGACGTAGCCGTGTGCACGCAAAAAGGCCGGATAGCCGCTCTCCTTGCCGGGCTCGTGGTGACCGTCGTAGCGGTCGAGTTCGTCGAACGAGCCGGTCGAGAGGCGCAGTCCGAGCGGACTCTGGCGCGCGATGTCGAGCCGCTGCATGCCGTTGCCGTCAGCCATCACGTGCGTCTTGCCGGCCAGCGCGAGCGAGCGGCCATTCAGACGCAGGTATTCGCCGAGCGTCATTTCCCCGATTGAGAGCGGCACCCGGTTCCAGTTGGCGCCGTGACTGCTCATCGTGCGGCCGGTGTAATACGACATGCGCGATGGACCGCACACGCCGGAGCTGACGAACGCGTTGTCGAAACGCACGCCGCGCGCGGCCAGCGCGTCGATATGACGGGTTTGCAGGTAGGGATGTCCGTAGCAGCCGAGGTGATCGCGGCGAAGCTGGTCGCACATGATGAAGAGAACGTTGCGGGTATCCGCCATCTATAAGCACCGTCTGCGGCCTTGCGGCCTGAAATGGGAAAGACCGGGAAGAAGACTCGATGCTAGAAACGAATCCGACGATTGACCTAATCAAATGTATGTGCGAATGCACAATAGGCCGGCGCCGTTGCCGCAAAAGCACGTCATAATGGCCGTCAACCCTTTGTTAGATGTGCGCTCACCGTGTCCGCGACCGACCCTCGATCAACACCTGTGCTGAAGCATCCAGAGCACATCGATGAATTCCTGCTTTACCGGCTTCACAACCTGGCGCGTGTGGCAACCCAGGGCGTCGGGCTGATGTTTCGTCGGGAACTTGGCATTAGCCGGCGCGATTGGCGCATTCTCGCGTTCGTCGGCAAGTACCCCGACACGAGTCTGTCCCGGCTCGCCGAATCGGCCGCGCTCGACATGGTGGTGGCGAGCCGTTGTGTCGCCAATATGGTGAATAAAGGTCTGATTGCGAAAACGCGCCTGCCGCAGAACAAGCGGCTGACCGTGCTCACGCTCACTGAAGCCGGCCGTCTCGCCTACGAACAGGCGCGCCTGAGCGGGCAACGCTATAACGCCGAGTTCGCGGCCTGCCTGAGCAATGAAGAAGCACATCTGCTCGACGGCTTGCTCAAGCGGATGGAGCAGCAGGCCGCGCAACTGACGCAACGCGAAATCGCCAGAAGCGAGTCGCTGTCTGGATCGGTTCCTGGGGCAATTCCCGGGGCGATTCCGCTATTGAATGAAGACGTCGAATAAACCTGCGTGCATGAGCCCCGTGGCTGCAACAAGTGATCCGCTACAATGACGCGCACTACCCACCTGGAGACTTGCTTTGAAATCTATCGTTGCTCTGGTCGCCGCGGCAGTTCTTTCTTCCACGGCAATGGCCGCTGCCACCACTGAAAAATTGCCTTCCGGCGTAATCGTTGAACATCTGACGCAGGGCACGGGCCCGCAACCGTCCGCTGACGATGTCGTGAAGGTGAACTATCGCGGCACGCTCGCTAACGGCACGGAGTTCGACAGTTCGGCGAAGCACGGCGGCCCGGCAACTTTCCCGCTCAATCGCGTGATTCCGTGCTGGACGCAAGGCGTGCAGAAAATGAAAGTCGGCGAGAAGGCCAAGCTGACCTGCCCGGCGGCCACTGCTTATGGCGAGCGCAGCGTCGGTGTGATCCCGGCGAATAGCGACCTGACGTTTGAAGTCGAACTCGTCGGTATCGTCAAGTAACACGGCGCGATGCGCACCAGGAAAAACCCCGCTTCGGAGATCGAAGCGGGGTTTTTCTTTTGGGGCAGTGCATTCGTCGCTGCTTTTCGTTCATTAGCTTTCGTTGCCGTAGCTATTGCGGCCCGAAGGTTCGAATAAGAGGCAATGCGGCACGGCGTGCCGATTCGCATTGCGACTGGCTTTCCAGTTACGTAGCACGGCACACGCAATCAGATCATGTGTGACGTCGGCGTGGCCTATGAGTTTCGTTGAGTGCCGGCGACATTGTTTTCTTTTAAAGTTCTATTGCATTCGGTCGTTTACGTTCTATTCGTGCGCCGCGCTGCAACTGCCGCCTTGCGCATTCCGGAATCTCTGGCCATCGTTCGTTGCGCGTCGGGAGCGCCTTTTATGAACATCGATTTTCACTACGGGGTCGTCTATATCGCTGCACGTATCGGCGGAATGGCAGCCGGGGAGGCAATCACGGTGGCGCATGCTTGCCAGTACGTCGACGACGCGACCACGTCAGGAATACTGCGTTTTTCAGGCGGTGAAACTTTCGAGCGCTTCGCCACCGCGCACAAACTATTTGACTATACCAACGCGGAAAATGACCAGAACCGGCTGGTATGGGCGCCATTTCATTTTCTGCCCGCCGGTGTCGGGGAAACGCTCGAAGACAAAGCGGTGTGCCGGCCGGATAGCGCCGTGGCCCGCGAAGTGGTGCGCCGGGCGATCCGGCAGCGAGGCGCCGATACGGCTTTGCATCGTCTCGGTGTGACGCTTCACACCTACGTCGATACGTGGGCTCACCAGGGTTTCGCCGGAATCGAAAGTCCGACGAATCGTGTCCATATGTTGGAGGCTGAAGATTGCACGCCGGAAGGCTGGTTTGCCCGTCTGAAACGCGCCACGCAACATCTGGTCGAGCACATCGAGGAAGATGTACTGACGCTTGCGCTGCCTGTCGGTCACGGCGCGGCCTTGCATTATCCTGACCAGCCGTGGGCGAAATGGCATTACACCGACGGCAGAAATGTACGCGTCAAAAGGCACAATCTGCCCGAGTTCATGCAAGCGGCCGAGATGACTTGCCGCGCGGTGCGCGCCTACGTGGCGGGGCGCGAAGATTTCGAAAACCACGCCGGTTTGCCGGAAGATGTCCGAGCCGCACTGACCATGCTTCTCGACACCAATCGGAACCCGGACGACAATAAGCGCCTGCAGACCCTTTGCGAAGCGGTGAAAACAGGCGCGATTCCCGGCCTGTCAGAGTCGATTCCGGAGTACGTGCCCAAGGGAATCGGCTCCTGGAAATACAAAGCTACCGGTTTGCAGTCCGACGACGACAGCGGGGATCGGCCCCGGTGGAGCGCCGTCTTTGAGAACAGTGATTACCGGCGCTTTCACGACGCGGTCAAGGAGCACCGCTTCGTGACGACGCAGGAGATTCTGCCGGCGTACGGACTGCGGATCGCGTGAACGGTCCAGACTATGAGTTCTTCGGAAATGGCGCGGTAGCGCGCTATCTCAATAGCCGCCCCAGCGGCCGCGTTCATGCCATTCGTGCTCGCGCCATTGCTCGCGGCGCCATTCATGTTCACGCCATTCGCGGCGCTCACGCCACTCACGTGCGCGCCAGTCTCCATAGCCACCATAACCACCATAGCCATCGTAGGCAACCGTGACTGGAGCCGGACCATAGGCGACCGGCGGTGCGGCATAAACGGGAGGCGGCGCAACTACGCCGACGGGAATGCCGACTCCGACGGCTATGTCCACATGCGCCGATGCTATCGACGATGCCGCGAGAAAGGCCAGGCCAAGTGCCGCGCCAACGATCTTCTTGTTCATTTTCCTTCTCCTTGCACATTCGGGTGCGATGCATTCGAGTACTGCCGAACCGTCATTGCTTTGCTTCTGAATACGGTTCGGAGTGTAGAAGGGCGGTCCAGACACAGGTGAAACAGCGCTGCGAGATTGGTAACGCGGGGTTACCGGCGAAAAAAATGAATGGCCGCCCTTTGAATCTCCGAATGCTTGCCTATAGTAGAAGCAGTTATTGCCGCATTGCACGGCGGCCGGCTTCTCTCTATGCGGGTGATGGGGAAACAGAAATGACGCCATCGAATGCTGCGATCTATCAGGCCCAGGCCTCCACACCGGATTCATTACGAACGCTTGCCGGCTATCTCGAACTGGCGCTCGACGAAGGCGAGAGTGTGGTTCTGATGCGGATCGGCACGCAGGTACGCAATGTCTATATTGGCGATCCGTCCGGCACGCTGGAGGAGTTGACGGATCACGGCGTAGTGGCTGCCTTTCAGGCCGACGAGATGCTGGCATTGACGCAATTGGGACTCAACCGGATAACCGCGGACGATCAGCAGTACCGGTTCATGCGCAGTGTGCGGTACATAGCCGATCGCCAGGTTGTTGTTTTTACTCCGACTTAGGTAGTTCGCCGGCAATCGGAATAGCTAAAGAATACGGTTCTCCAGTAGCGAACTCGAAAGGTTCGTACTCCACGGTATGCATTCTCGTGTGAGTCTGTTGCCTTTATAGCGGCATAGATCTGCCTTTCCGACGCTATTCATGGCATAGTTCGATCGATTACTACATAAGGAGCGATCAAATGCCCACGTTAGAGCAAATCCAGGCAAAGCTGAAGAAGCTTCAGGCACAAGCCGACGTGCTTATCGCCAGGAAAGCACAAGCCGCGGTCGACCAGATTCGCGACCTGATGCTCAAGCACGGTCTGACTACTGCCGACATCGAGGCAAAGGCAAAGGCGAGGCGCGCCGCGCGCGCCCTGAATGGACGTGCCGCAAGTGGCAAGGCAAAAGGCGCTGCAGGCAAGTCGATTCCGAAGTACCGCGACCATAAAACCGGCGCGACCTGGACAGGCCACGGGCGCGCACCGGCATGGATTGCCGCAGTGAAAGACCGCACGCAATTCCTGATTGAAGGGGCGAGCGAACTGAAGTCCACGGCCAAGGCTGCGGTCAGTCACACCAAGGCCGGGAAAAAAGGCCAGCCTAAAGGTGCTCAGCCGCCGAAGTATCTCGATCCGAAAACGGGCGCCACCTGGAGCGGACGCGGTCCGGCACCGGCGTGGCTCGCAACGGTTAAAGACCGAACCCAGTTTCTGATCGACGGCGCTGCCGCGACCCGCAATGTCGCTGCCAAGAAAGGCGTGACGGCGAAAAAGGCCGTGGCGTCCAAAGCGGCTGCAAAGAAGAGCACCGCGGCGGCTAAAAAGACTGCGGCAAAGAAAGGCGCCGGCAGGCCTGCTGCGAAAAAAACCGTGGCAAAGAAGGCTGCGGTGAAGAAAACCGCCGCTGCAAAGAAAACACCGGGTCGTAAGACCGGCAGCAAAGCCAAAGCCGGTGCGAAGCGGGTTGTTGCCGCGGCGCCGCAAACCTCGACGGTGCAAGCCGGCGCGTGAGCGCAACGGAGTTCTGAAGTAGATGACCAGCACGCTCGATTCACCCCAGCAGGAAGACTATGTCGTCCTGCTGGACTCTGTTCCTCAGCCTGCAGTCGACGCTGCCGAACCATTCATTGTTTCCAGCGATCGTCGGGTGATTCTGGCTTATCCGATTGCCGAGTCCGACTTCGAACGGTTCGGACCATTCGATTCCGACGACGATCCATTTTGTACCGTGCTATTTCCAGATGCGGTATTTCATCGGCTCGGCCCGCCAGGCGACGCCGATCTCGAGATCCATCCGCTGGCTTCGCCTGGGCTCAGTAGTTACTCGGTTCACGAAGTGATGAATTCGTCGCTGGCCGCCGAGATTTCGGCCGTCACTTCGCCCGGTCCTGTGCAACGCCACTTTGTCATCACGTTTCAGGGCGCGACGTTCGAATGCGTGGCGTCCGACTATACGGTGGTTGGCGTGTACGGCGCGGGTGAGATTGCCAGCCGGGAAGCATTCTCGCTGGTCCGGTAGTGTCTATCGGTGGCGAGTGCGCGCCGGTATAACCGCTTGTCCCCGGTCCTGTTCTGACGTCTGGACAACACCACGTCCTGCTACCCAACGCGTGCAAGCCCGCATGCTGCGCTCGCTCGCGCAGCATGCGGGCTGTTCCGGCACATGTCCTGTCGTTCAATATGCAACTGTGGCGCCATGACGCCGCGTCACGCGGCGCCGATTCCTTTCAATTACATTTTTCTGTGGATTTCGAACATATGCCCAATGACTTTTTTTAGCTTTTATTTTTGAAGTGTGTTAAAAAGCTTTCCGTCATCGTATATTGACATGAAGTCTTCACGCAGTGAATGCAGACTCGCGTCAACGGATGGCATGCGGTACAGATTGAACCAGGCTTTGCCGAATTACATATAAATATATTACGAGGCATCGAACGCTCGATTGAAGCGCGCCGGAGTTCAGGCGCGCGCCAGGGAGAGTCGGCATACATCACATCGAGTGATGCATGCTTTCGGTGCAGCAGCGGTCGTCGCGGATCGGATTTGCCGGCGCAAAGGCAGATCGCATGGGCCTGATCCCCGGTAGTACGGCCGCAAGGCGTCCGCGAGTGCGGGCGCGGTATCGGTACGCACCTGCTTGCGCAAGTGCATGCGAATACGCCATGCCCATCGAAAAACTCCTTGTTCCGCTACCGGCGGGCCTGAAAGTCTACGTTGAACGTCACGTATTCGATCCGGCCTTCGAGAGTGTCATTCTGATCAACGGCGCGTTGGCTACCACAGCGTCGTTCGGGCAGACAATCAAATACCTCGGTGAACGCTATAACCCGATTTGTTTCGATTTACCTTATGCGGGTCAATCGAAAGCGCATAACGTGTGTGACTTCGTTCTTACAAAAGATGATGAAGTCGACATTCTGTTGCATCTAATAGGCTTATTCGAGCCGGCTTTCCTGTTGTCGGTGTCGTGGGGCGGGGTGGCGTCGCTGCTTGCGCTCTCTCGCGCGCGCACCAGCGTGAGGCGCGCGGTGATTGCGTCGTTCTCGCCGCGGCTCAACGAGGCGATGACCGCGTATGTGACCGCGGCGCGCGACCACATCGCCGCCGGCGAAAATCTGAAGGCCGCGCAGCTGCTCAACGATACGGTTGGCCAGCATCTGCCGCGCATCATGAAGCTCTACAACTACCGCTATCTTTCCACGCTCCCACGCGACGAGCAGGATCAGGTGGCGTTTCACGTCGACCAGATTCTGGCCATTCGTCCGGAGGACTATCTGCACGAGTTTCGCAACATCGAGTGCGGATTGAAGTTCCTCAACGGCGAGCTCGACAACTACACCACGCCTGAGGATGCCCGCTCGCTCAGCGCGCATCTGAAGCGCGCCGAGTTTGTCACGATCGAGCAGGCCGGGCACTTTCTCGATCTCGAAGGACGGCCCGCGCTACGCCAGGTCAGGACAGCGATTTTCGATTACTTCGGCGCGCCGCCGGCACAGGCGGCAGGCCGCGTGCTCGAGCGCTTCGACGCGTTCGGCGCGCGCTCACCCACCATGCCGGTGCCGCAACCCGCTATTGCAAACATCGCAAATATCGCAAACGCCGCCTTGCAGACTACCGCCGATCACTCGTTCCAACAGGTCGAACTACCGTGAATATCGCTCAGAGCATTGCCATTGTCGTACCGTGGGTGTTGTGGCTGCTGTATTGGGTCGCGACGTCGAGCCGGGTCAAACAGACCGCGCGCAAGGAGGCATCGCTGTCGCGCACGTTGCAGTCGATCCCGCTGATTGGCGGCGGCGCGTTGATCGTGTTGCCGGACTTCACCGCAGCGGCGTTGTCCGTCGATCTGCATGCAATCGGGCCGCTCCAGCTGGCCGGCTTCGCCGTGCTCCTCGCCGGGCTTGCTTTTTCCGTGTGGGCGCGGCTGCATCTGGGCACCAACTGGAGCGTGTCGGTCACGCTGAAGGAAGGGCATGAACTGGTGCGCAGCGGGCCTTACGGGCTGGTTCGTCATCCGATCTATACAGGCTGCCTGCTGGCCCTTCTGGGGGCCGTGCTGATCGGCGCGCAATGGCGTGGCGTAGTCGGGCTATCGCTGATTTTCGCATCGCTGGCGTACAAGGTGCGGGTCGAGGAAAGCTGGCTGACCGGGCACTTCGGCCGTGCGTATTCACAGTATCGCCGCGACGTCGCTGCGCTGATTCCCGGTCTCTTCTGAGCTGCCCGAATGGCGAAGGTCATCATTACCGCGATCGGCTCGGCCGGCGATGTGCATCCGTTGCTCGGCATCGGTGCGGCGCTGGCCGCGCGCGGCCATGAGATCGTCTTTTGCACGCATCCTCCGTTCGCGGAAGCTGCCGTGCGCCAGGGCTTTGCTTTTGTGCCAATCGGCACCGCCGCTGAATATGAAGCGGCGATGGCGAACCCGGCGCTATGGCATCCGCGTACTTCGTTCCGGACGTTATGGGCGGTGATCGCACCGACACTGCGACCGCATTTCGACACGCTGGCCGCGTTGACCGATAGCAATACTGTGCTGGTCGGCACGTTATGGGCTTTTTCCGCACGGCTGATGCAGGAGTTGTATCGTGTGCCGTTCGTGTCGGTGCAGGTGTCGCCGTCGACCCTGCTGTCCGCGCATGCGCCGCCCACCCACCCGCGTCTGACGATTCCGCGTGGCTTGCCGTTGGCTGTAAAAACGGCGCTGCTGAGGCTGATCGAGCGACAGGTGCTCGACAAGGTCTGCGGCCCCGCATTGAATGGGGTGCGCGCGGAACTGGGGCTCGCACCGGTGCGGCGCATTTTTGGCGAGTGGCTGCATTCGACCGACGGTGTGCTGTGTCTGTTTCCGGACTGGTTCGCGCAAGCGCAACCGGATTGGCCGGCGCCGCGCTGCCTCAGCGGGTTTCCGCTGTTCAACGACACGAGCGCGATCGCGCCCGATCCGCAACTCGACGCATTTCTCGCTGCGGGCGAGCGGCCTGTGGTTTTCACAGCGGGCTCGACGCTGATCGATCAGGAACGCTATGCAAATGCCGTGAGCGCGGCGTTGAGGGAAGGTGGGCTGCGCGGCATTCTTCTGACACCGGATGCGTCCAAAACCGAAGCGGCTGCTATTGAGACCGATGTGCGCGCAGACGCGCCGGGCGCGTTGCTCAAGCGGCGTTACGTCCCGCTGCAGACGCTGTTGCCGCGCTGCCGTGCGCTCGTGCATCACGGCGGCATCGGCACTGCTGCGCTGGCGTATGCCGCCGGTATTGCGCAGGTGGTCACGCCGTTCGCGCACGATCAGTTCGATAACGCACAGCGTGTCGTCGTGAGTGGATGCGGCGTTCGGCTGGACAGGCCGCTGCAACCGCAAGCGCTTGCTCGTGCCTTGAGGCAAGTGCTTGGCAGCCCGTCGATCGCGACCCAGTGCGGACGCGTGCAGGACCGCCTCGCGGCGTCGCCGGACGGCTGCGAGACCGCCGCACGCTATATCGAAGCGTTCATGCCGGCCGCCGTGCGCGAGCAAACTGTCGGCCGCACGGCGTCGCCGGCACTGGCCGCCAGCGGACATAGCGTATGAGCGCCGCTCCTCCGCTGTCGGCGGATACAGGGCATGCCATTGGCCCTGGCCCGGACTCCGCAGGCGAGCACAGCGTACCCCGTATGCGCGGCGCACAACTCGCCTTGCTGACGTTCGCGTTGTCGCTGGCCACTTTCATCGAAGTCCTGGATTCGACGGTAACGAACGTCGCGGTGCCGGCGATCTCCGGCGGCCTCGGCGTGTCCAATAGCCAGGGCACTTGGGTAATCAGTTCGTACTCCGTGGCCGCGGCTATCGCCGTACCGTTGACAGGCTGGCTCTCGCGCCGGCTCGGCGAAACGCGGCTGTTTCTCGGCGCGGTGGTGCTCTTCACGTTGACGTCGCTGTTGTGCGGCGTGGCCGGCGATTTTCATCTTCTGGTGGTATGCCGCGCTTTGCAGGGGCTTTTCTCCGGGCCGATGGTGCCGCTTTCGCAAACGATCCTGCTGCGCACCTTTCCCCCGGACAAGCGCGTCGTGGCACTCGCGCTATGGGCGATGACCGTCCTGCTCGCGCCGATTTTCGGCCCCGTGGTGGGCGGCTGGATCATCGACAATTTTTCGTGGCCGTGGATCTTCCTGATCAATCTGCCGATCGGCATCTTCTCGTTTGCGGTGTGCATGACGATGCTGCGCCCCGACGCACCGGCTGCCAAGGCGGCGCCGATCGATCTGCCCGGCATTCTTCTGCTGGTGGTCGGTGTCGGCTCGCTGCAGATGGTGCTGGATCTTGGACATGATCGCGGCTGGTTCGATTCGCCGCTGATCCTGACGCTCGCGATCGTCGCCGGGTTGGCGATCGTATCGCTGTTGATCTGGGAGGCCGGCGAACGGCATCCTGTGATCGATCTGAGCCTGTTCCGCGACCGTACGTTTTCGTTCTGCGTGCTGATCATTGCGCTTGGCATGATGAGCTTTTCGGTGGTCGGCGTGATTTTTCCGCTCTGGCTGCAGGCCGTGATGGGCTACACCGCGTATCAGGCCGGACTTGCCACCGCGCCACTCGGCGTGCTGGCGCTGGTGTTCTCGATTCTGGTTGGCATCTATGCGGCCCGTTTCGACGCACGCGTGCTGGCCACTTTCGGTTTTCTCGTGTTTGCGGGCGTGCTGTGGTGGGATGCGCATTTCACGTTGACCATGACCTTTACCCAGATCATCACGCCGGGTCTGGTTCAGGGAATCGGCTTGCCGTGCTTCTTCATTCCGTTGACCGCGGCGACGCTTTCGCGCGTGTCCGACGACAAGCTCGCGGCGGCCTCCAGTCTGTCGAATTTCCTGCGCACGCTGTCGGCGGCGTTCGGCACGGCAATGAGTGTCACGCTATGGGACAACCGCGCGCTGTATCACTACGACGTTGTCGCACAGTCGGTGACGAAATCGTCCGGCAATACGCAGCGCTTTGTTCAGAGCCTGCACGGCATGGGTATCGACGGCGCGCGCGAACTCGCCACCTTGCATCACGTCGTGCAGCAACAGGCTTACATGATGGCGACCGGCGACATGTTCTACATGGCAAGCGTCACCTGCCTCGTGCTCGCCGCGATGATGTGGCTCACGCGTCCAAAGCGCGGTGCGGCGATGGCTTTAGGTCACTGAGGAACTTCCAATGACGATCCTGGGCGCATTGATCATTCTGTTTCATCCGAGCGAAGCGCAACTCGCACGCGCGGTGGCGATGCGCGACAGGTGCGATCGTCTGCTGGTGGTCGACAACTCGCCTTCGCCGGACGCGCGCGCCGCGATGATGTTGGGAGAGGCGGGCGTCGCGCTGCAGCATCACGGTAATCGCAATGGCATTGCGGGCGCCTTCAATTGCGGCTTGAGTACGCTGTTCGACTCGGGTGTGGAGGCGGTCGCGCTGTTCGACCAGGATTCCGAGGCGCCTGCCGACTACTTCACGGTGATGCGCGAGCGGTGCGCCTCAATGAGCGGCCGGGCGTTCCTCGCCGGCCCGCGTATCTTCGATGAGAACGACCAGCGCTTCCTCCCCGAACTCGCGACCAGCGGGCTGGCGGTCGAAAGATTGGCAATACAGGCCGACGCGCCGTTGCAGCGCTGCGCCTTTCTGATTTCGTCCGGCTGCGTCGTGTCTCGCGAGGCGTTCGCGCGGCTTGGCCGCTTCGACGAAGCGCTGTTTATCGATCATGTCGACACCGAGTACTGCTTGCGCGCGCTACTGCGTAATGTGCCAGTGTATGTCGTGCCGTCGCTCGTGCTGCTGCATCGGATTGGCGCGCGGAGCCGTCACAAACTGGGTTCCCTGGAATTGACAACGATGAATCACCCCGGTTTCCGCCGCTATTACAGCGCGCGAAACGCAATGCATCTGGCGCTTCAATATGGATTGCGTTTGCCGGTCGCGAACGTGCCGAACGTGCTGACGCTCTGGCAAATCGTGCAGATCCTGCTGCTGGAGAAAGATAAGGCGGCGAAGCTCAAAGCAATTGCGCAGGGTGTTTTCGATGGGTTCTTCGGGCGCATGGGGCCGCTGGAGCGGACGCGTCCGCGACTCGCGGCCAACGTGGCCAGGGCGGCTAACGCAGCTACTGTGGCTGACCCGGCGATGGTCACCGGGATGAGCACGCCGGAGCCGGGAGCGCGCACGGTAGCGCGTGTCGTATCTCGTACCTGGCAGTCGTGAGACAGTCTATGCAATTGCTTTTGCCGCGCTCTTTGCCGCTGTTTTTACCGCTTTTGCTCATTGCAGCGGCGCTGACAGGTTGCGTGAGCGATGCGGGTCTGCACACTAGCGTTACACCGCTTAAACCATCCGCCGATGCGCTTGTCCAGACTATCGGGCCGAACGCGAACGGCACGTGGCCCGCACCCGATTGGGTCAAACGCTACCGCGATCCGCAACTGGATGAACTGGTTGCTGAGGCGTTGCAGAATAGTCCCGACCTGCAGATCGCCAGGGCGAGGGTGGGCACCGCGCAGGCCCAACTCGAACAGTTTGCTTCGCTCACCGGCCTTACCGGCACGGCGGGCGCGACGCTCAGCAAGGCCCGCTTGCCGCAACCGGACGACGTGGCCAATGTGTCGGTTGGCGGTCGGCAGATTCCGGTGCAGTTGTTCAACGATCCGGTGGTCTCGCCGGCGGCGTTGTTCGCCGGGTTGAGCTACCAGCTCGACCTGTGGGGCAAGAATGCCGCGCTGACCGGCAGCCTGCTGTCCACACGCGATGCGGCGCGCGTCGATGCGGAGCAGGCACGGCTCACGTTGACCGTTGCGCTCGTGACGCTCTATTGCGAACTCGACCGCGGATATGCCATGCAGGACATACTGCTGCAAAAACAGCAGGCTGCGGATAGCGTCGATGCGGTGTTGCGCGAGCGGGGTGCGCGCGGCATCGATAACGCTTACGACTCGGCCGACGCAGCACTTAAACGAAGCCGGCTCGCTTCGCAGCAGGCACTCAACGACGAACGCATCAAACTGACCGAACTGCAGATCGGCGTGCTGACGGGACGCGGAGCGGAGCGGGGTTTGTCGCTGCATCGTCCGCAACTGGCAGCGGCTGCCGACGCGCCAATGCCGGCGCAATTGCCGGTGGACCTGCTGGGCCGCCGGCCCGATATCGTGGCGGCGCGTCTGCGGGCCGAAGCCGCACTCGCGAATATCGACGCCACGCGGGCGCAGTTTTATCCCGACGTGAATCTGGTTGCCTTTGCCGGGCTCACGGCGTTGACGCCCGCCGCGCTTTTCTCGCGCGCGGCGCTGACCGGCTCGGTGGGACCGGCGATCTCCTTGCCGATCTTCGACCGGACCCGGCTGCGCGCCCAACTCGGCGGCGATTACGCCAACGTCGACGCCGCGATCGCTCTTTACAACAAGACGATCGACGAGGCACTCGGCGACGTTGCGCGTCAACTGACTTCGTTGCGCACGGTCGATACGCTCACCGCGGAGCAGACCCGCGCGGTCGACGCAGCCGCAAAGATCGTCGCGATTGCAGAGGAGCGGCACCGTCGCGGTATCGGCATGCAGAAGGACGTGACGCTGGCAGACCTGTCCTTACTCGACGAGCGCGCGCAGCAAATCGATCTACAGGGGCGCCGCAGAATGCTGCAGGTGGCGTTGGTGGGCGCGCTCGGCGGCGGCTTCGACGTACGCAAGGTGGCCGGCGCGCCGATCTCGCACTATCAGCCGACCTTTCCCTCTCACGCACGCATCACGGATACGCACTTCGATTGAATGCACAACGATAAACAGGCACAGCATGCCGCCGGCTGGACCCAGCAGCAGGCAAATCCGGCAGACGGGGCAGGCATACCGGGTGACGCGCACGATTCGAAACGGACTGCGCGGCGGCGCCGGTTTGCTGTCTTCTTCGCTGTGGTGGCGCTCGCCGGTCTGGCGTGGCTAACGTATTGGGGGTTGAGCGCGCGCTTCTTCGAGGAGACCGACGACGCCTACGTGGCGGGCAACATCGTGCAGATCGCCGCGCAGATACCCGGCACGGTCACCGATATTCTGGTGGACAACACGCGTCAGGTTCGCGCCGGTCAGCCGCTTGTCAAACTCGACGACGCGGAAGCGGCCGCCGCGTTCGCGCAGGCCAAAGCGCAACTGACACTCGCTGTGCGCCAGGTGGCGAACGCGACGATCTCGCGCAAGCTCTACGTGCAATCGATCGATGCGCGCCGCGCCGAACTGGCGCTGGCGCAACGCGCGCTGGCGGCGCGCGATCATGCGTCGGTGGAAGTGGTCTCGCCGGAAGAACTGGCGCGCGCCCGCGAGGCGGTGGCGGTTGCGCAAGCGAATCTCGCTTCGGCACAAGTTCAGCTCGATGCTGCCCGCGCGCTCGGCGGAAAATTTCCGGTCGAGGCCAGCCCGCCGGTTCTGCAAGCCGCCGCGCAGTTGCGGCTTGCGTATCGGAACCTGCAGCGCACCACCGTGGTTTCTCCCGTCGATGGCACGGTTGGGCAGCGCTCGGTGCAAATCGGCCAGCAGGTCGGGCCAGGACTCGCCCTGATGTCGATCATTCCACTCGAGCGTCTATGGGTCGAAGCGAATTTCAAGGAGGGCCAGATCCGCAGCATGCGGGTGGGTCAGCCGGTGCGCATCGTGTCGGACGTGTATGGCTCGCAGGTGGTGTATCACGGGCACGTGGAAGGCTTCTCGGCGGGCACGGGTAGTGCGTTTTCGATGTTGCCGTCGCAGAACGCGGCCGGCAACTGGATCAAGGTCGTGCAGCGCGTGCCGATCGTGATTTCGCTCGATCCTGCCGAACTCGCTGCGCATCCGTTGCGACTCGGTCTCTCGATGCAGGTGTCGGTGGATACGCACGTGCGCAGCGGTCATCTGATCGGCAACGATACGCCGGCGGCCACGTTGAGTACCCGCGTCCACGATAACGTTTCGCGCGACGCCGACGCGTTGATCGCGCAGATCATCCGGGACAACAGCGACCGGGGTGGCGCTGCTCAATAGCGACTAGTTGCCGGGGTCGATCACCGGTTTATCCGGCTCAGCAAGCGTTCTGTAGGGAAGGGCCGCTGCGTGCGGGTTGCTTGTGGTGTCGTCGATCACGCGGTCGACGTCCGCGGTTTTCGCGAGTTCCGTAAGGAACGTCTGTTTGTCGAAGCCTGGCGCGACGCAGCCTTGCACGTAAATGAAGCGGCGTTGCAGCGTGAGCCACAGCGTCGACTGTTCGCGCCAGTGGGTGGCGTAGCTGATATTGGCGAGCCGCCGCTGCACCGCCTCGGCGATTTCCGCGTCGTACAGGTACGCGTTCGAAAGACGGCACCGGCCTTCCACCCAGCAGCTATTGCCGCGCTCGATCCGGTAATGGCTGTCGTCGAGCCATTCCTGTTCGGTCTCGAGCGGGCCCAGCGGTACCGGGCAGTCACCGACTGCTTTGGATATCTGAAAGAACGGGTCGTGCCCGCGATTGACGCGTTGCGCTTCGCCATGGGCGTGCGTCGCGGCCATGCAGACCAGAAAACCTGCCAGGTACGGTCGAATCAGGCGTTTCATCGTCTTCGGCTCCAGGGTGTTGAGCGTGCGGCAGACGGATCGACGGCAGTGATTTCCGGCTACCTGGACGAGATTATGCAGCGGCGGTTCGGATGCTCAACGATTCTTACGACGATTCTCGACAGCGAACTTGATCAGCTCGGCCTGGCCTTCGATATCGAGCTTGCGTTTCAGATTCAGCCGATGCGTTTCGACCGTGCGCACCGACAAATCGTTGCGTTGCGCGATCTGCTTGCTCGACAGACCTTCCGCGAGCGCATCGAGAATATCGCGCTCGCGCGGCGTGAGCCGTTCAATCGGCGACTGCGTCGCCGAGGCCTGAATCAATCTTGCGCCCAGCCCGGCGCTGAAATATGTCTTGCCTTCCAGCACCGCGCCGATTGCCTGAATGATTTCGGTGGCCGGTGAGTCTTTGAGTACGTAACCGCTGGCTCCGGCGCGCACCGCCTGGGTCACGTACTCGAGATTGTCGTGCATGGACAGCATCAACACGCGAATTGCCGGGAAGCGCTCATGAAACAGGCCGGCCAGTGCGATACCGTTCATGCCGTTCATGCCGACGTCCATCAGCACCAGATGGGGTTCGTGGCTGGCGGCGAGCGCAAGCGCTTCCTGCGCATTGCCGGCTTCGCCGACGATCTCGATGTTGCGCACGGCTTCGAGCCGGGCGCGCAAGCCGTCGCGGACCAGCGGGTGGTCGTCGATCAGAATCAAACGTGCGATGGCGAGGGGCATGTCATTCATCATCAGGTTTCCTGCAAGACCGGCGATTGAGGCACGGACGCTGCCACTGGCACGCGCGCGGTCACGATCGTATGACCGGCCTGCGAGCTAAGCGACAGCTTGCCGCCGAGCGAGTCCAGCCGCTCGCGCATATTGCGCAGGCCCACACCCGCGTGCGGATTGACCAGTGCGTGCGCGACGTCGAAACCGCACCCGTTGTCCGCAATGGTCAGCGTGACCGCGTCGCTCGATACCTCCAGCGACAGCGCCGCGCTCGATGCACGCGCATGCCGCACGATATTCGTCAGCGCTTCCTGGGCGATACGGAACAGCACGGTATTCACCGTTTCCGGCAGAGACGCGGCATGGGTATGGGCGATCTGCGTGAAGCCGATCTCGATGCCGGACTGGTCGCTCAACTCGCGGGTGAGCTGTTCCAGGGCAGCCGCTAAGCCGAGGTCGTCGAGCATGGAGGGACGCAGCGCGTGAGAGATGCGGCGCACTTCACGCAGGGTGTCGCCGAGCCGCGCAATACTTGTCGATAGCGCGGCCTCTGCAGCGGGGACACGTGCCTCGCTGCGTTCGAAGCGCGTCAATGCCGATTCGAGTAGCAGCTTGACGGAGACCATCATCTGACTAATGCCGTCGTGCAATTCACGCGATAGGCGCGCCCGTTCGTTTTCCTGCGAGTCGACCACCTGCTGCGCGAGCCGCTTGAGTTTTGCGTCCGCGCTGCGGTATTCGGTGACGTTGAGCACCAGCGCACACAACGCGATCACGAAGAGTCCGGCCACCGCGATGCCGTCGATCCACTGCATCGTGCGATCGATGTTGGCCGCCGCGCCTGCGTCGATATGCGCGAGTGTTGCATCGACATCGTCGAGATAGATGCCGGTGCCGATCATCCAGCCCCAGCGTTCGAGCGGCACCACGTAGCCCAGTTTCGACGCCAGTTTGCCCGTCGATGGTCGATGCCAGACGTAACGCACATAACCGCCGCCGCGCGAGGCCGCGGCGAGCAGTTGCTGGATCGTCGGCGTGCCGTTCGGATCGCGCAGCGCCCAGAGGTCGCGGCCGACGAGGCCGGGTTCGCGCGGATGCATCAGCGTACGGCCGTGCATGTCGTAGACGAAGAAGTAGCCGTCCTTGCCGAAGTCCATTTTCTCGAGAATGTCGAGCGCGCGGGTGCGCAGCATCGCATCGTCGCGTGCGTTGTCACGGCCCGCGTCGTAGAGCGGGGCGATCGCCGTGGTCGCGAGCTCGACATAGTGTTTGAGCTCGATTTCCTTGCTGGCCATGTAGGCGGCCTGAGTGGTCGCGTGCTGCGTTTCGGCGAGCGCCGTGGCTTCCCGGCGCACACCGATTTCAATACTGGCGATGGCCGCCAGAAAGGGCACGATCGCCAGCAGGACAATCTTTGCTTTGAGTTTCATCGTAGAGAGAACGGCCGACGGGCTACGTAGTATTACGTAGCTGGCTTACGTAGTTGCGCGCTTGTGACGGCGCCCACGAAGGCGAATACTACATCCCCGCGGCGTGCCGCGCCTTCTGGCGCGTTGTTGCGGTGCACCTGGCGGTGGCGGATTGGTGCCGTGCAAAAAGCAAACACCGGTTTTGCCGTCTAATATCAGGTAACTGGTTTTCCGCGTGCCCGGCCAAAAGCCGAGGCGCGCGGGTTCAATAATAGACTTAGGAGAAGTTCGTGGAGACCTCCCAATCTTCCGGCCGTTCATGGCTATGGATCGTCTTGCTGATCCCGTACATCGCGTTGCTGTGGTTGCCGTTCTATAACGACACACGGCCCTCATTCGCCGGCTTTCCGTTCTTCTACTGGTATCAGTTCTTGTGGGTTCCGTTGACCTCGCTGCTGATTTACGTCGTGTACCGAGGTGTCAAATGAGCGATGTCAATCCTGTGAACCCGGTTGCGATGACCGTCTTTATCGCATTCTTTGTTCTTGTCACCGTGATCGGTTTTTTTGCCGCGCGCTGGAAGCGGGGCGACCTGACGCAATTGCACGAGTGGGGCCTGGGTGGCCGCCAGTTCGGCACGGTGATTTCGTGGTTCCTCGTGGGCGGCGATTTCTATACCGCTTATACCGTGATTGCGGTGCCCGCGCTGGTGTATTCGGTGGGCGCGTATGGTTTCTTTGCGTTGCCGTACACCATCATTGTCTATCCGTTCGTGTTCGCGGTGATGCCCAAGCTGTGGAAGATCGCGCATGCGAAGAATCACATCACGGCAGCGGACTACGTGCAGGGCGAATACGGCGGCAAGTGGTTCCCGGCCGCGGTGGCGATCACCGGTATTGTCGCGACCATGCCGTATATCGCGCTTCAACTGGTGGGCATGCAGGTGGTGATCAAGGGGCTTGGCGTGACCGGCGAGATGCCGTTGATCGTCGCTTTCGTGATTCTGGCGTTGTACACGTATGCAAGCGGTTTGCGGGCGCCGGCGATGATCGCCTTCGTCAAGGACATCATGATCTATATCGTCGTGATCGCGGCGGTCTGGCTGATTCCGGCGAAGCTCGGTGGCTATGCGCATGTGTTCGACGCTGCCGATACGTATTTCAAGGCCAAGGGCGGTGCGACCGGGATCATTCTGAAGCCGACGCAGTTCACTGCTTATGCATCGCTTGCTTTGGGCTCGGCGCTGGCGGCGTTCATGTATCCGCATACGATGACGGCGGTGTTGTCGTCCTCGTCGGCTAACACGGTGCGCAAGAATGCGATTTTCCTGCCGGCGTATACGTTGTTGCTCGGGTTGATTGCGTTGCTTGGGTATATGGCGATTGCGGCCGGTGTGCATGTCAAGTCGGCGTCCGACATGGTGCCGGCGCTGTTCAATACGCTGTTTCCGTCGTGGTTTGTCGGCTTTGCGGCTGCGGCCATTGCGATTAGCGCGTTGGTGCCTGCGGCGATCATGTCGATTGGCGCGGCCAATCTGTTCACGCGGAATTTGTGGCGTCCTCTCGTCTCGCCGAATATCACGCCTGAGGCGGAGGCTTCGACCGCCAAGGTTGTTTCTCTGGTCGTGAAGTTCGGTGCGCTGCTGTTTATCGTGTTTCTGCCGACGCAGTATGCGATTGATCTGCAACTGCTGGGCGGGGTGTGGATTCTGCAGATTTTCCCGGCTATTGTGTTTTCGCTGTACACGCGGCGGTTGAATACGCCAGGGTTGTTTCTTGGGTGGCTGGTGGGGATCGTGCTGGGGACTGGGTTGGCTATTTCGCAAGGACTTAAGCCGGTGTTTGCCTTGCATGTCGGTGGTGCTACCTATCCGCTTTATATCGGATTGATCGCCCTGGCAGCTAATATTGTGGTGAGTTTTGTGGTGTCGGTTTTGTCGCCGCGCAGGGTTGTGGCGGCGGTGTGAGGCGCAGCACTAACTGCACGTAAGACTGTATCGATTGAGGAAAGGCGCGATTGTTCGCGCCTTTCCTCGTTTTTACCGCTTGCTTTTTTCTTCCTGGGTGGACTGACGGTGAGCGATCAGCGTCTACGCCTAAAGTTGATCCCCACGAACACGGCCATCAACATCAGAAATCCCCCGAACAGTAGGGCGGAATTGACGACGACGTGTCTGACGCCGAGCACGTCGACGTTGATGAAAGGATAGGGATAAAAGTCCGACAAACTCCCACGCCAGAAAGTGATGGCGAGGTACGCGACGGGATAGATGAGCCACAGCAGGCAATGCCGTAACCGTAAATGAAATCGCGGTACGAATAACACCCAGTAAAGCACAGTCAGCATCGGCAAAACGCTGTGCAAAGATTCGTTGAGCAGCAGCCTGTACGCCCTCGGCGACCACATTCCGCGTAGAAGCAGGTTGTAGGCAATTCCCACAAATGCCATGTAGACAACGACCGCGGTCACGACGGTTGGCTGTCGAAAAAAACGTATGATCGCCAGGCTGCGTCCTCGTAACGCTACGCAGGTAAAGCAGACCGCGCACGCTAATACCGTAAGATTGGTGAGGTAACTGCTCATCCGCGCAACCCCGTCAAGCACGCCGAGCCCGCGGGCTAGCGTGCGGTCGATCGTCAGGTCGGCTTGCGCAACGATCGAAATCCACGCGATCACGGCAATGATCGCCGCCAGCGTCACAGACGAGACGCTGGGCGTGTGGAGCGGAAGCTCGGGCTCATGGTGATGATCTGGGGCAGGGCGCATGCGAACGATTCTATACACACCTCATGCGCTTTGCAGCAAGCACTAAAAGCCCACGAGCCGAAGTCGATCCGCACCCAACCTCTGCCCAATAAAAATTCTATGGTGTGCTACGTGAAACGCTGACCGGCTGCAAACGGCTCACTACGTCGGGTATAGCCGAACTTGCGGGCGACGTTTCGTCAATCGTCGTGCGGCCGCCGTCGTGGAAAAACGCGAGTTCCGCGGCCTTGTTCAGCACAAGAATACTGATCCGCCGATTAGTCGGCTCGTCGGCGACATTGCTGTTCAGTGGCAACACATCGGCCAGTCCGCGCACCTGCAGCAGCTTTTCGTCGTGCATGCCGCCGACCACCAACGCGCGGCGCGCGGCATTGGCCCGCTCGGACGACAGCTCCCAGTTCGAGTAACCCTCCGGACCGGCGGTATACGGCACCGCGTCCGTATGACCGGCAATCGAAATGCGATTCTCCACGTCGTTGAGCGCAGCGCCAATCTGCGTCAGGATCGTTTCGGCATAAGGCTGCAACCTCGAACTGCCGGACGGAAACATCGGTCGGTTCCGAGAATCGACTATCTCGATACGCAAACCTTCATTCGTGATCGAAATGCGAATCTGATCCCTGAATGCCCTTAACGCCGGGCTCTGCTCGATCATGGCGCCAAGCTTCTCCTTCAACTGCTGAAGCCGTGCGGCGTCCGCAGGCGCGACGACAGGTGGAACCTTCGCAGGCGGCGTTGGTTCGGTCTGGCTCTTCTTGCCGTCGCCGGGCCGGCTGTCGGAAATGTCACGGCCGCCGCCCTGGATGACGTTAGGACGTGCTGCTGCCGTGCCCTCGGTGCCGCCGAGCAGGCTCGACAGCGGGGTGTTGAAATAGTCCTCGATACCCTGCTTGTCGTACTTCGAGGTCGAACCGAGCAGCCACATCAGCAGGAAGAACGCCATCATCGCAGTGACGAAGTCGGCGTAGGCGATTTTCCATGCGCCGCCGTGATGCGCGCCATGGTCGTCACCCTTTTTCGCGCGACGCACGATCACGGGAGCGGGCGCCTCGTCCTGCCGGGACGCGCGCGATCTTCTTTCATTCATGATGCCGCTCCGCGTCAGGCCGATTTCGGCATTTTGGTGGCGCGCACGGCGTCGTCGAGCTCCTGGAAGCTAGGACGGTCGGCGGTGAACAGCACCTTGCGGCCGAACTCGACGGCGATTGGCGGTGCATAGCCGGAAAGCGCTGCGAGCAACACGGCCTTCACGCACTGATAAGGTTTGGCTTCGGCGCGACCCTTTGCATTGAGCAGGTCGGCGACCGGCCCGATAAAACCATAGGCGAGAAGAATGCCGAGGAACGTGCCGACCAGGGCGCTGGCGATCATTTCGCCAAGCACGGCCGGCGGTGCGCCGACTGAACCCATCGTATGAACCACACCCATGACGGCGGCAACAATGCCGAATGCCGGCAAGCCGTCGGCCATCTTCTGAATCGCATTGGCCGCCACCGACGACTCCGCATGATGCGTAGCCAGTTCTTCGTCCATCAGGTCCTGCACTTCAAGCACGTTCACGTTGCCGCCGGACATCATGCGTAAATAGTCGACGATGAAGTCGAGCAGATGAAGGTCCTTCAATACGTGCGAATACTTCTGGAACAGCACACTTTCTTCCGGCGCGGCGACGTCGGTTTCGAGCGCCATCATGCCTTCCTTGCGCGCCTTCTGAAGCAACTCGTAAAGCAGCGCGATCAGTTCGAGATATTTTTCCTTTGTATATCCGCCACCTTTAAAACACGAAGGAATGGCCTTGATGGTCTTCTTCAGCGTAGAGGTCGGATTGCTTACAACGAACGCGCCGATCGCCGCACCAAAAATGCATAGCAGTTCGAACGGTTGAATGAGCGCGGGAAGATGCCCGCCTACACCGACAAAACTGCCGATTACAGAAGCGATTACCACTACCCAGCCAATTGCGACAAACATGCTCTCTCCGTTTACCTTGCGCGACGCATGTTCGTTAGAACATGCCCTATTTAAAGGGATTTTGTGGGCTCGCCGCTAATATTCCGTATGTACTGGTAAACGGCCGGATTCGCGATGTCTGAAGTGCGCGCATCCGTGAAAAGCTAAGTATTCGTCATATGGTTAATCATCGGCTCAATTTCAGGTAATTCTGTCCGTCGTATCAGAGGAGGTCGTTGCGATCACAACCAGTTTTTGTATCCACGGACTGAACGGCGGAGGAATAAGCTGCATGACCGGATTGCTCGAAAGGCATGGGGTGGCATTTTTACCGAGTGGTCTGCTAGCATGGCAATCAATTTGTAATGACAGCCGGTTCTGGCGCTTTTTGCCGCTAATCGGTTTTTTTTGCCGGGCCATGAATGCCGGCAGTCAAAGCGACTTATCCGGAGATGCAATGCCCAAGCGGAATCTGAACTTTGCTGTGAGCCGCAGACTGGCAATCCAGGCGGCCTCGTGCGCTGCCGGGTTTGGACTTCTGCTGGTGTCTACTGCGGGTCACGCGCAGGAGTTTTCCCTATTCGGTGGCGGCTCTCGCGCGGGCAGCACAAACACCTACACCTGGGCATTTAATTATCAGGAAGGGCTCGGGCAATACTTTGCCGCGAGTTTCACGTGGCTCAATGAAGGACACATTCCGGACCATCACAGGGACGGCCAGATGATCCAGCTATGGGGCCGCATTCCCGTGGGAAGTCCGCAGTTCGTCCTGCAGGCAGGCATCGGGCCATACCGTTACTTTGACACCACCACCGCCGTGCAGGGCGGAAGCTATTCGGACACGCATGGCTGGGGTGTCGTGTATAGCGTGCGCGCGGCGTACTACGCGTCGAGCCGGTGGATCACGCAACTGCAGTTGAATCGCGTGCACGTGCAACGCGGGCCGGATGCGACAAGCCTGATGTTCGGCGTCGGCTATCAGCTCGATGCTCCCGGCACGCCCGGTCCGCGCGACTGGGCAAGCGGCAGCACGCACAAGGTCACCAACAATGAAGTCGCGGTGTATCTCGGCAAGACCATCGTCAATTCAACCAGCTCGCCGAGCGCGCTGGGCGGTGCGATCGAGTACCGTCGCGGTCTCGCAAAATACCTCGACGTGACGCTCGGTTATCTTCACGAAGGCAGCAGCAAGGTGGCCCGCCGCGACGGCGTGACCAGCCAGCTCTGGGCGACGCGTGCCTTCCTCAACGACAAGGTAACGCTAGGACTCGGACTCGGCGCTTACTACGCGATTAACGAAAACGAGAACAGCGCGTCGCCGGGGCCGGGCGCCGGGAAGTTTTCCGGCCTCGTGACGATCGCCGGTGCTTATCGTCTGACCGACCATTGGGAAGCGCGGATCGCGTGGAATCGGGTGGTCACAAGCTATGATCGCGATTCGGACGTGATTTTCGGCGGTGTGGGCTACCGTTGGTGACAGCCCGCCGTGCCGGCAGAAGCAGTCTTTGGAACCGATAGTAAATTCATACAAGAACCGGAGAAGAACATGAGAGCCAGCACCATCGCCGAACGGGAGGCTCGTGGCCGTGCCGCCCGCGAGCACTCGAAGCGGTCGAGCCATCGCACGGTGGGCGAATTGCATCGCAACCCGATCGAGCTGCTGAAGCAAAGCAGCGAAGGGCGGGTCGAAAAGCTCGTGCCGTTGCGCTACGGGCGCATGTCTGTGTCGCCATTCACGTTCTTTCGCGGCACCGCGATCATTCAGGCTCACGATCTGAGCCGGGTGCCGGACACAGGTCTCTCCATGCCGATATGCGGCGACGGCCATCTGATGAATTTCGGCGGCTTCGCGACGCCGGAGCGTCAACTCGTATTCGACCTGAACGATTTCGACGAAGTGGCAACGGGCCCATTCGAATGGGACTTGAAGCGCCTGACCGCGAGCCTCGTAGTGGCCGCGCGTCATATGCGTCTGAGCCGCGGCACGGCCGAGCATCTGGTGATGACCGCCGCCACCGAATATCGCGACCGTATGGCGCAATACGCGCAATGCGGCGCGCTCGAACTCTGGTACGACCGTATCACCTTCGATCTGATGGCCGAGACAGCGTTGACGCCGGAGCGTCGCCGCGTCGTGCGCCGCGGCATGGAGAAAGCGGCGGGCCGTACCCACGAAAGTCTGCTGGAGAAAATGGCCGAATTCGATGGCAATCGCTGGTCGATTCGCGATGCGCCGCCCGGGCTCTTTCATGTGCATGGCGTCAATACGCTGTTTTCTGCCGACGACGACTGGTTCACGACTGCCAACTGGAGCAAGCTGATCGAGCGGACGTGGAGCGAATACCTGAAAACCTTGTCGCACGATCGGCGAGAGTTGCTGAGCCACTTCACGGCACAGGACCTGGTGTTCAAGGTGGTGGGCGTGGGCAGCGTGGGTACACGTTGTCTGGTGTTGCTGAACGTCGATCACATGGGCAAGCCGCTGTTCATCCAGATTAAGGAGGCACGGCCTTCGGTGATCGCGCAGTACTACAAGGCGCCCTCGCTCAAGCATGACGGCGAGCGGGTGGTTCGCGGGCAGCGCATGCTGCAGGCAGCGAGCGATATTTTTCTCGGCTGGGCGAGCGGGCCGTCAGGGCGCCACTTCTACTTCCGGCAACTGCGCGACATGAAGTTGTCGGCGAACATCGAGCTGTTCGACACGGACCTCCTCGAAGGCTACGCGAAACTGTGCGGCTGGATCATGGCGCGCGCGCATGCCAAGGCAAGTGGCCAGGCGATCGAAGTCAGTGCGTACATCGGCCGTGGCGATCAGTTCGCGGAATCCCTCACCGGCTATGCCACCAGCTACGCGGACCAGGTGGAACGCGATTACGACGTGTTTCTGAAAGCCTGCCGCAGCGGCGAGCTCGAGGCGCGCACGGACGAAGACATGGCGGCGGATTTTCGGGTGTAACCGCCGCGTGTGAGAAGGATGCGAGGGGGCGTTTGCGTGGCTCGCCGCCGGGCCAGCGGCTAAGCCCTGCGAAAGGGCGCGGATTCAGTCGTCGATACGCGCTTCACGCAGGGTCACGAAACGCAAATGCCGCCGGCGGGCTTCGTCGATCACACGCGGCAGGACTGCGAGTATCAACGGTTTGCCGTCGATGGTGAGCGCGGCATTGCCGTCGTGCAGCAGCAGAATGTCGCGCGGGGCAAGGCCGTCGAGCAGCCGGTGCGCGACGACTTGCGGATCGCGCTCGCGCGTGTCGTAACCACGCCGCGTCCACGCCGCGAGCCGCAAATCGAGCTTGCTCAGCACGGGCTCGAGAAAGATGTTGCGCAAACCCGCCGGGGCACGGAAGAACATTGGGCGCTCGCCGCTCAATGCTTCGAAGGTACGTTGCGCCGCGTCGATTTCGCGTGTGAGTGCGGCTGGAAACGTGATCGAGAACGTGTGCAGGTGAACCTGCGAATGGTTTTCCAGCGCGTGGCCGCGTGCAACGATGTCGCGTGCGATCTCCGGATGGCGTTGTGCTTTCTCGCCGATGCAGAAGAAGGTGGCGCGCACCTTGAAGGCGTCGAGCAGATCGAGCACTTGCGGGGTGACGACGGGATCGGGACCGTCGTCGATGGTCAATGCGATCGCGTCCGCGTTGCGCGCGCCGACCGGCAGGCGAGTCCAGTTAGGGCCGAGCAGCGAGGTGCGCGGCAGCAGGCCGGCCACGGTGAAAATAGCGTGATTCGCGAAGATCGCGGCCAGCCACCACGGCCACGCCGAGGGCATCAGCAGGCATCCGGCCAGCACCAATACGTGCCAGGCGGCGGTGGCCGTGAGCATTGGGGGGTAGCCGGTGCGCGGCCAGCGGCGCTGCGGCGCGGCCTCAGCACCTTGCGGCTGTGTGAAGAGTTGGTTCATAAAGCGTGCTTCCTGTCTTCCTTCCACCATCCGGGGAAGAGCTTGAATTGCGCATGCGGCGCGCAACGGCGAACAATACCATTGATGCGCCGATCGGCATCGGGTTGCACCGGAAAGACAACTGATGAAAGCACGTTGAAAGACGTTATGCGTCGCGATGTCCGTGATTTCACGCCGGGCAACGTGGCCCGTCCCTCAGCGCTGACTTCACCGGGTTTACCGGTCAGGCATCCATGCGCTTGCGTCGGTCCGCCGGATGATCGATTCCGCTGATCCAGAACGGCCAGGTTGCGTTTTCGAAATCCTTCCTCAACGTGAAGACCGGCCGTGCCTTTGCATTTGTGATGGACGATCCGCTGCTGTATGGTGCTAAGGCCAAACTATCCGCTTTCGGCGGATAGGAAGTCGCTGTTCGCGAACCCGAACGACCGGGCGCTGCATTGATCCGCCGGACTGATCGACAGCGTGGCCCTGTCAGATCTGTCGCGTGCAGCGCATCTACGCAACAAGGAGAGTCGTGGTGACAGGAACGGGAATCAGGAAAGTGGCGCTGGTGACGGGCGCGGGCAGCGGCATCGGCCGAGCCTGTGCGCTCAGGCTGCTGGAACACGGCTATAGCGTCGCGCTGGCCGGCCGCCGCCAGGCGCCGCTCGACGCCGTGGCCGAAGAAGCGCGGCAACGGGGTGGCGACGCGCTTGCCGTGGCTTGCGACGTGACGGACGCCGACAGCGTCGCCGCGCTGTTCGACACGATCCGCACGTGGCGAGGCCGGCTCGACGTGCTGTTCAATAACGCGGGCCGCAATGGCTCGCCGGTGGATATCGACGAACTCGATATCGAAGAATGGCGCTCGGTGGTCGACACCAATCTTACCGGCGTGTTTCTCTGCACGCGCGCGGCCTTCGGCCTGATGAAAGCGCAGACGCCGCGGGGCGGCCGCATCATCAACAACGGCTCGATTTCCGCGCATGCGCCGCGGCCGAACAGCATCGCCTATACCGCGACCAAGCACGCGATTACCGGCATCACGAAAGCGGTTTCGCTCGACGGCCGCAAATACGACATCGTGTGCGGGCAGATCGACATCGGCAATGCCGCGACGGAGATGGCCGAGCGGATGGCCCGAGGCGTACCGCAGGCAAACGGCGAAATCGCGGTCGAACCGTTGATGGACGTGCAACATGTGGCCGACGCGGTGCTGCATATGGCGGAATTGCCGTTGTCGGCGAACGTGCAGTTCATGACGATCATGGCGAGCAAGATGCCGTTCGTCGGCAGAGGCTGAAAGGCGGGGCTTCGCGGGGCGAGCGGCTTGCAGGAGCGGCCTGGGCGGGCTTTGCAGGCGCGCGTTCAGCCCGGAGCGCCGCCGCGCGCCGCGCGGGAGATCAACTTATACTGAGCGTTTCCCGCCTTTTCGACAAAGCGATTCACCGTGCCCCGAGCCACACCCAAGGACGACCCGCAGCCGGTGCCGCCCGTGCAGCCCGAGCTCGAAGATTGTTGTCATAGCGGCTGCAATCCGTGTGTCTTCGATCTCTACGATGAAGCGCTCGAGCGCTATCAGTCAGCGCTCGCCGAATGGCAAGCAAGGCAAGCGGTGCCGGCGGCGCGAACCGCGCGCGAGCGGCAGAGCAAGCCGCGCACGCGCCGCTAACTGGCGTTTCAGCTTCCACACCCAGGCCGCAGCCCACACCTTCTCCCCGTCATGACCGACCCCCAGTCCGCATACGTCGAACCCTTCACCGCATCGCACACGCTGGACGACCTGCATACCTTCGTGCAGCGCTATCCGCGTCTGTTCGTGCTGACCGGCGCGGGCATTAGCACCGACTCAGGCATTCCAGGCTATCGCGACGACAACGGCGCATGGAAGCGTTCGCCGCCAATCACGCTGCAGGAATTTCTCGGCACGGCCGCGATGCGTCAGCGCTATTGGGCCCGCAGCATGGTCGGCTGGCCGGTCGTGGCCAACGCGCAGCCCAACGCCGCGCATACCGCATTGGCGCGGCTCGAGGCAGCGGGCCATGTGCCGACGCTCGTTACGCAGAACGTCGACGGTTTGCATCAGCGCGCGGGCAGCCGCGAGGTGATCGAACTGCACGGCGGCATTGATGGCGTGACATGCCTGGACTGCGGCATGCAGCATACGCGGGCGTCGATCCAGCAGACGCTCGAAGCCGGGAATCCCGCGCTGCTGAACGTCACTGCCGAAACCGCGGCTGACGGCGACGCGCATCTGGAGTGGCACGATCTGGAATCTTTTCGCGTTCCGGCATGCACGAACTGCGGCGGTTTGCTGAAACCGTCGGTGGTGTTCTTCGGCGAAAGTGTGCCGCGCGAGCGTGTCGAAGCGGCTTCGCATGCGCTCGATGCGGCGGACGCCGTGCTGGTGGTCGGCTCATCGCTGATGGTTTATTCCGGCTACCGCTTCTGCGTGTGGGCGCAGAAGCAGGGCAAGCCGATCGTTGCGATCAATCTGGGGCGCACGCGCGCCGATCCGCTGCTGTCGCTGAAAATCGCCGCACCGTGTGCCGATACGCTGACCGCGCTCGCGGGCCGTCTCGCACTGGACTAGTTACGCAGCGGGGGCAGGTTGCGTGGGTTGGTTGCCGGAAACCGCGCGGCCCGCGTAAATCGCCGATAATCCTTATCCCACGCAGCGCTGCTTTCACAAGAAACCGCCACACCAAAGGAACGCCGATGTTGACGACGATCGAACAGCTCGAAGCAATCTACGGTCAGCCTCACGAGCGCGCAGTGAACAAAGAGATTCCCTACGTGAACGAAGACTATCGCGCGTTCATCGAGGTCGCGCCCTTCGTGGTGCTCGCCACCGCCGGTCCCGACGGCCTCGACTGTTCACCGCGCGGCGACGCACCGGGTTTCGTGCGCGTGATCGACGAACGCACGCTCGCGCTGCCGGACCGCATCGGCAACAATCGCGTCGACAGTCTGCGCAATGTCATCGCCGAGCCGCATCTGGCGCTGCTGTTCATCATTCCGGGCGTCGGCGAAAGTTTGCGCGTGAACGGCCGCGGCCGCATTTCCAATGATCCGGAATTGCTGGACAGTTTCGCCGTCGAAGGTAAACTGCCGCGCACCGTTTTGCTGATCGACGTCGACGCGGTGTATTTTCATTGCTCGAAGGCGCTGGTGCGCTCGAAACTGTGGGATCCGGCGCATTATGTCGAACGTTCACGCCTGCCGAGCGCGGGTGAGATCCACCGGCGCATCAACGGCGTGCAGTTCGATGCGGTGACCTATGACCGTGAGCTCGCCGAACGCGTGCGAACGGCGCTGTACTGAAACAAAGTGAACATGACCGATTCCCATCCGGCGTTGCGGCAACGCTCGCCGTCTGCCGAACGCAATCGCGAACCGATTCTCGCCGTATTGCGCGAGGTGCTGCCCGCCACCGGCCGCGTGCTGGAAATCGCCAGCGGCACGGGGCAGCACGCTGTGTGTTTCGCCAGCGCGCTTCCTGGGCTTGACTGGCAGCCGAGCGACCTCGATGCGGATGCACGCGCGTCGATTGCCGCATGGACCGCGCACGAAGGGCTGGCGAACGTGCGCGCGCCGCTGGCTCTCGACGTGCATCAGGCGGATTGGGGTGTCGACGCGCAGGGCAAACTCGACGCCGTGGTCTGTATCAACATGATTCACATCTCGCCGTGGAGCGCGACGCAAGCGCTGTTCGACGGCGCGAGCCGCCGTCTTGCCGAGGGCGGTGTACTGTATCTGTACGGCCCTTACAAACGCGGCGGCGCGCATACCTCGCCGAGCAACGAGGCATTCGATTGGCAGTTGCGCAGCCGTGATCCGGCGTGGGGCGTTCGCGAAATGGAAACCGTGGTAGCGCTGGGCGCGTCGCTTGGATTGGTGTGCGACGAACCCATCGCGATGCCGGCCAACAATTTCAGTCTGGTGTTCAGGAAACGCTAACGGGTCGGACGAGTCTGACAAAACGATTGACCGCGCGTGGACGCCCGAAGCGCCACGCGCGGCGCAAAGCTCCGCTTGCGTGGCGCCCATGAGCGCCAGCGAGCGGCAAGCCGGCATTTCTTTTATCCTTTCACCCTCGACGTCCCGCCGACGTTCCTTCCGGCGCGGCGTCTCGACATTCATTGGACTCTGGAGAATTCACATGGGCAAACAGGCAATCGGCGTGGTGGGGCTAGCGGTCATGGGCCGCAATCTGGCGCTCAACATCGAAAGCCGCGGCCACGCGGTGTCGGTGTACAACCGTAGCCGCGAGAAAACCGACGAACTCATCGCCGAATATCCGGACAAGAAGCTGGTGCCGGCTTTCACGCTGGAAGAATTCGTGGAGTCGCTGGAAAAGCCGCGCCGCATTCTGCTGATGGTCAAGGCGGGCGAACCGACCGACGCCACGATCGCATCGCTCAAGCCGCTGCTGGATAAGGGCGACATCCTGATCGACGGCGGCAATACGCATTTCACCGACACCATCCGCCGTAATCAGGAACTGGCGAAGGCCGGCCTGCATTTCATCGGCACGGGCGTGTCGGGCGGCGAAGAGGGCGCATTGAAAGGCCCGTCGATCATGCCGGGCGGACAGCGCGACGCGTATGACCTGGTCGCCCCGATCCTCACCGAGATCGCCGCCAAGGCGCCGGACGGCGAGCCGTGCGTGGCGTACATGGGACCGGACGGCGCGGGCCACTTCGTGAAAATGGTGCACAACGGCATCGAATATGGCGACATGCAGTTGATCGCCGAGAGCTATGCCGTGCTCAAGCAGGTGGTCGGCCTGTCGAACGAAGAGTTGGGCAAGGTCTACACCGAATGGAACAAGGGCGAACTCGACAGTTACCTGATCGAGATCACCTCGAAGATTTTCGACAAGAAAGACGAAGAAACCGGCAAGGACCTGGTCGACGTGATCCTCGATCGCGCGGCGCAGAAGGGCACCGGCAAGTGGACCAGCCAGAACGCGCTCGACCTCGGCGCACCGCTGCCGCTGATCACGGAAGCCGTGTTCGCGCGCGTGCTGTCGTCGCTGAAGACTCAGCGCGTGGCCGCGAGCAAGGTGCTGGAAGGGCCGGCAGCGAAGCCGCTGGGCGTGGAGCGTGACGCCTTCATCGAATCGGTGCGCCGTGCGCTGTATTTCAGCAAGGTGATTTCGTACGCACAAGGCTTCGCGCAACTGCGGGCGGCCTCGGAAGAGTACAAGTGGCATCTCGATTACGGCACGATCGCGAAGATTTTCCGCGCCGGCTGTATCATCCGCGCCCGCTTCCTGCAGAAGATCACGGACGCTTATACGAAAGACAAGGCGATTGCCAATCTGCTGCTCGATCCGTACTTCCGCGACATCGCAAAGAACTACCAGTCGGCATTGCGCGAGGTCGTGATTGCCGCCGTCAATGCGGGCGTGCCGGTGCCGGCCTTCGCATCGGCCGTGGCGTATTTCGACGCGTATCGTTCGGAACGCCTGCCGGCAAACCTGGTACAGGCCCAGCGCGATTTCTTCGGCGCGCATACGTTCGAGCGTATCGACAAGCCGGGCAGCTTCCACGCGAACTGGAATTGATCGTTTGAATTGCGGCCCGGCGCGCGCTTGCCATAAGGCGCGCCGGGCCGCATGAGCGATTGAAATCGAGATAGGCGATTATTGTTGAAAGCTATCGGACTGATAGCGTGGCGGTACGTCGGGCCGGTTACTGTTTCGAAAATCGCAATAGAGTTTCGTCGTTTTAGGGGTTTCCCCTACATGTCAACGCTCCTAAACTTCTACTTAAGCGCTACGGACAACAGGTCCCAAAGCGCATTAACTACAAGTTCTGGAGGTTTACATCATGAAGTCCCTTATCTCTGCTGTTGTCGTTGCCGCTGCTCTGGTTGCGCCTGTTGCCTCGTTTGCCCAATCGAACCAACCCCTGACGCGCGCTGAAGTCCGCGCTCAACTGGTGCAACTGGAAAAGGCCGGTTACAACCCGATCGGCGACCATGTCGACTACCCGGCTAACCTGCAAGCCGCACAAGCACGTGTCGATGCTCAGAACGGCACCGCTCAAGCTGTGAACAGCGGCTACGGCGCACCGATGGCAGGCACCTCGCAAGCCGGCCGTACGGTGAGCGGCAATGACCGCAACTCGGTCTACTTCGGCAACTAAATCGCGCTGAAGCTTATGCAAACGCCGCCAGGCTGATTGGCGGCGAGCAATGAAAAAACGCCGCCCGGCAATTCCGGGCGGCGTTTTGTCGTTCACGGCGCTGCTTCGCCGTTGGCTCTATCTCAGCTCGATCCCAGCTCAATCTCAGAGCAGGCATCACCGGTTCGGCAAATGGGGAATCCCTTCGTTGCTGGTCAGATTGAGCTGGTGAATCTGCCGATGCGCCTTGTTCAGATGTGCCTGCGCGGCCACCCGTTGCGCTTCCAGTTGCGACACTTCCTTGCGCACCTGATGCTGCCGGTTCGACACGGTCTGTTCCTGTGCGCCGCGCCGTTGCAGATCCGAGCGCAGCCGTTCGGCCTGAGCCTCGGAGCGGGCGATCATGCGCGCCAACTGCTCGTTTTGCGCCTCGAGTTGCGCGCGGCGCGTCTCGCCATCCGAAAGCCGGGTTGCCTGTTCCTCAAAATGATGAAAGGCGGTTTCCGCAGCTTCGAGGTCGGCGGCTTTGAGTGCGCGCCACAACGAGCCGTCCTGATACAGCGCGACGTAGTACGTCAATTCCTTTGCGTGGAACAACAGGCTCACCGAATAGGCGAAGCTGCGAAATACGCGAAACGGCGTCAGCGCCTCTTCTTCGGCGAGCCATTCGACTTCGGCGGTGTCGGCCATCTGCACGCCGCGCGCGCTGACTTGCGAGGGCACCACCGGCACCGGCCGTAACGTCGTCACCGGCCGTGCCGGCTCCGCAGCCGGGGCAACCGCGGGTGAGCCGGCCGCGGAGCCGGCGGGAGCGACGCCGGCTGCCGCAGCTAGCGCGGCCTCCTCACTGTCGTCCGGCGATACGGAATCGGCGCTGTTCTCTCGTGAGACCTGCACGAGATGCGATGGGCCTGCCAGCACGCTACGGCGGTTCAGGAGACTTTTCACGGCGTTCCTCCGGTTGACTCGCCCGAAACCTTCGGATGGCGCCGACGCTCAGGTATGCCGGGCGATCAGGCGGTTCGGGCGGTGAGCGAAAACTGGCGGACCGTCGGCGCTTGGGGGAGCGCCGGGGTGCGCGTCGGTGCGCGGGGGTGCGGATGGGTTGTCCGCGAGCGCAGCTTTAATGCAGGGTGCGATGCCGTCGGCCGATTTCGTCGAACAGCGCGCGGCTGGGTTCCAGCGCAAGCAACCAGGATTCGTCGTAACCGCTGAGATTGTCGAGCGCCTCGCGCAGCCGTTCGATGGCCAGAGCCGGAATCTCAACGCTGGCTTCAACGCCGCTGGATAATCCCGCGATGCTGGCCAGTTGAACCAATGCGTCGGCGGCCTCGGCGACGTCTGCCGCGAAAACCAGATGCGTGTTCAGCAATTCGACCAAACCCGGCGACGCCGCAATGTCGTCGACGTTGAGCTGCACGGCCAGAAACGTGGCTTTGTTCATCCCCAACTCCTCGCTGAATTCAGGCGTTTTGCTTACGGCGCGTTGCGGCAGCATGACTGAGTATAGGCGAGGGCTGAAAGGATTCAATAATCACACTAATGCTCCTGGGCGGCCGCATGTCGGCGGCCATGCTTGCCGCAGCACCTATAATGGGGCCAGTCGAAGCGCGCGATCCTGCCGGGCCGGGCACGCCGGTATGCAGCACGGATAAGGTGCCGGCAGCGTAAGTTTCTCAACCAGCTATCCGCCATGAAGATCATCCGCAGCAAGAGCTTCACCGCGACGCGTCCCTGGGGCGCGCTCGATATCGCCAATATGCGCGGCATCACAACGCGTCTGCATTGGACCGATCAGCCGTACAAGTGGCATGTCAACGACGGCGAGGAGGTGTTCGCCGTGCTCGATGGCCGCGTGGAGATGCGCTATCGCGAGGGCGGGGTCGAGCAGTCGGCGATTCTGGAAACAGGCGACGTGTTCTACGCGTCGGTGGGCACCGAACATGTCGCGCATCCCATTGGCGTGGCGCGCATTCTGGTGGTCGAGGCCGAGGGCAGTGTCTGAGGCACGTCTCACCATGCCCATGGCGGAGCCTTAGCCGGCGCACACGGCGGCATAATGGACAGTCGCCGTGACGCCCGCACCGTGCGGCACGACAAATGCTTCGGGCTGATCGAATCCGGTTGAATCAAAATGTCGAGGAAAATCACATGACAAGACAATGGCAATTCACGGCGACCCGGTTGCTGATCGCGGCGACCCTCGGCGTACTGATCAGCGGCTGTACGACGATGCCGTGGGAAAGCACGCCGTTCTACAGCAGCGCGCCGTCGCGGCCGACCACGCTTGCCACGGTCCCGGTGCCGGCCGGTTACTACCGCGTCAATCCAGGCGACTCGCTGGCGGCCATTGCGTCAGCATACGGCCGTAAGCCGCAGGAGATTGCGGCGTGGAACGGTCTCGCAGCGAATTCGCCGGTCAATCCCGGACAAGTTCTGCGGGTAGCTCCGCCGATGGCGTCGGGTAGTGTCGTGACACCGCCGGTCAATGTTGCCGGTCAGAATAGTGCGACCGCGACACCGGGTGCGCCCGGCGAGGCCGACGTCGCGCAGCAAGGCGTGCTGCAATGGCCGTTGCGCGGTCCCATACTGAAGACTTTTGCGCCGGGCAAGTCGAACGGCATCGTGATCGGCGGCCATCCGGGCGACCCGGTCAAGGCGGCCGCGACCGGCCGGGTGGTGTATGCCGGCACGGGGATAGAAGCGTACGGCCCGCTTATCATCATCAAGCACGACGACTCGCTGATTACCGCCTACGGACAGAACAGTACACTGCTGGTCAAGGAAGGCGACGCTGTCGCGCAAGGGCAGACCATTGGCGAAGTCGGCGTGGATAGCCGGGGCGTGGCGTCGATCCAGTTCGAAGTGCGCCACAACGGCCAGCCGGTCGATCCGCTTGCGTGGCTGCCGAAGTCGGGCGGATAAGCTAATTTTTTGATACAAACTCGGGACACCTCGGGACACACAAGGCTCTCACCATGATCGATTTGCGCAGCGATACCGTAACCCGTCCCACCCCGGCCATGCTCGCGGCGATGTCGGCCGCCGAAGTGGGCGACGACGTCTGGGGCGACGACCCCACCGTGCTGCGTTTGCAGGCAACGGTCGCGGAGCGCGCCGGCAAGGAAGCCGGCCTGTTCTTCCCGAGCGGCACGCAAAGCAATCTGGCGGCGTTGATGGCGCATTGCGCGCGTGGCGACGAATACATCGTCGGCCAGTTGGCACACACCTATAAGTACGAAGGCGGCGGCGCGGCGGTGCTGGGCAGCATCCAGCCGCAGCCGCTCGAAAATGCCGCCGACGGGTCGATCCCGCTCGAGAAGATCGCCGCGGCGATCAAACCGATCGACAACCACTTCGCGCGCACGCGGCTGCTGGCGCTGGAAAACACCATTGGCGGCAAGGTGCTGCCGGCGGGTTACGTCGACGAGGCGGTGCAATTGGCGCGTCAGCGCGGCTTGTCGGTTCATCTTGACGGCGCCCGGGTCTACAACGCGGCAGTGGCGTCGGGCAAGCCGGTCGCGGCGCTGTGCGCACCGTTCGATTCGATCTCGATCTGTTTCTCGAAGGGGCTGGGCGCGCCGGTCGGCTCGGTGCTGGTCGGCAGCCAGGCGCTGATCGAGGTGGCGCATCGCTGGCGCAAGGTGCTGGGCGGCGGCATGCGTCAGGCCGGCGTGCTGGCGGCGGCTTGCCTGTACGCGCTGGATCACAACGTCGAGCGTCTCGCCGACGATCACGCGAACGCCGCGCATCTGGCGGCCGGCCTGGAAGCAATCGACCACGTCAAGGTGCAGTCGATCGCGACCAACATGGTGTTCGCGCAGTTTCCGCAGCAGGATTGCGCGCCGCTCGAAGCGTGGCTCAAGGAGCGCGGCATCCTTACGCAGATGCTCTACGCCTCGCGTTTCGTCACGCACAAAGATGTGTCGCGCGCGGATATCGATACCTTTATTGCCGCCGTGAAGGGGTACTTCGCCGCGCGCTGAGCGGTTGCTCAGGCAGAGGCACGCAGAGGGAAAAAACGGGCGCGCTGCGGTGGCAGCGCGCCCGTTCTGCTTAGTCCGCCGAGTCCGGCTAGTCGGCTAATCCGCCGACGCCTTCGCATGCGCGCCCGCGCGATGCGAAGGCGCGAACAGCCGCAGCCCGCTCGCGAGGCTCGCCGCGCCGGCGAAGAAGGCGCCGGTACTGAGCGCGAGCGTCGGTCCATGCCGGCCCGCAATGCCGAAGCTCAGCGCGACCAGCGCGGCGCCGGTAGTTTGCCCAAGCAGCCGCGCGGTCGCGACGATGCCGCTGGCGCCGCCGCTGCGCTCGGGCGGCGCGCTCGCCATCAATGCCTTCAGGTTCGGCGACTGGAAGAAGCCGAAGCCCGCGCCGCAAATCGCCATGCGAATGCCGATGTCGAGCACGTGCGGATGCACCGGCAGCAAGGCCAGCGACGCCATCCCCGCCGACATCACCGCGAGGCCGATCGCGCCGAGCAAGCCCGGCGGGTAGCGGTCGGACAGACTGCCCGCCAGCGGCGCGGCCAATGCCACCACCACCGGCCACGGCGTCATCAGAAAGCCGGTCTCGACCTGGCTGCGATGCAGCACGTCCTCGAAATAGAAAGGTAGCGACACGAACGCCAGCCCTTGCGCGGCGAACGAACACACCGCGGTCACCGCCGACAACGCAAACACCGGCCGCTTGAATAGATCGACCGGCAGCATCGGCGCAGGGTGACCCGCTTCGCGACGAATCAGCAGCACGCCGAACACCACGGCGATCGCCGCGGCGCTCAGCACCAGTTGCGTCGACGCGCGCTGGGCCGCTTCGCCAAGCGCGAAGATCAGTGCCGCGAAAGTGATGACGTTGAGGAGCGCCGCAACCGGATCGAAGTTGTGGGTGCCGCGCTCGGTGTGCGGCAGCGCGGGCCACGCGAAGGCCAGAGCCAGCAGGCCGAGCGGCACGTTGACCGCGAACAGCCACGGCCATGCGGCCACCGACAGAATCAGCGACGCCACCGTCGGCCCGACTGCGAACGACACGCCGACGATCAAGGCATTGGTGCCGAGGCCTCGTCCGAGCCGATGCGGCGGATACAAATAGCGGATCAACGCCGTGTTCACGCTCATGATCGCGCTCGCGCCGAGACCTTGCAGCACGCGCGCGGCGGCCAGCATCGGCAGCGTCGAGGCGAGCGAGCACGCGAGCGACGCCAGTGTGAACAGCGCAATGCCGCCGATATAAATCCTGCGATGCCCGACGATGTCGCCGAGTGCGGCGAGCGGCAGCAGCGTCGCGACCATTGCGAGCTGGTAGGCGTTGATGATCCACACGGACGCCGCGGGCTGCGCATGCAGATCCGTGGCAATGGCGGGCAGGGCGGTATTGGCGATCGCGGTATCGAGCGTGGCGAGCGCGACCGCGAGCATGATCGCAGCCATCGCGCGGCGGTTGGCCACGCTCATCGGACCGTCTGCCGGCAAGGTCTGGTCGAGTGTTGCGCTGCGGGCAGTGCTGGGTTTGTCGGACAAGGCGTGGCTCGTCGGGTTAGGCATGGCGCAGCACCGGGCGCGTCCGAAGGACAGCGCGGCGCGCCAGTGGCAGGGTTGCATGGAACGAAGCGCGCAGAGGCCGAGTGCAGTGTTCCAGGCGGCTCGCGCGGCGAATGAAGCGATTGTTACAGAGACGCGGAAATCGTGCTGGGAGCCTGGCGGGGCGGAGGCGCTTTGTAAGCTGCCTATGACGCAGCGAAACTGCAGCTAACACGCAACTAACGGTCAACCCGGTCTCGAGTCTTCGAACTGACACGCGTTTCACCTTGTCACACCTCACTTCACATAACCGTTCAGCAGACGAGGTGCTCCGATTTGACCACGCATCGAACCAGTCAACGCATTCATCGGCCAGTCACACATCGAAAAAATAATCGTGCATGCTTCTGCGACGCAGGGGGCCTTCACCCCTCGCCATCGCCTGCCTGTTTTGCGGGCCGATGCACGCGCGCAGTGCCGCGTGCGGGCGGTTTGCACCGCGTCCGTGCGCAAAATCCGTGAAGCGCCACCTTCCAGTAGGCATGGCATGTGCGTGAACCCCCGCTCTGGCTCGCCGATGTTCACGGGCCGTAAAATGTCCTACTCTGCTTGTTAACCCGCCAGACCGGCACGCGCCTCCCGTCCGTCATCCATGCGGTTTGCGTAGGTCGTGTCGCTATTTCCCGGAGGCTTCGATGACAGCCGTCGATCTGGAATTCGACCAGCTCAACAGTACCGTCGACGCGCTACGGCGCTCAATTTCCAATCGCATGATGTACGGTGTCGGCAAGGACGCCGTTACCGCTCACCCGCATGACTGGCTGCACGCCGCCGCACTCGCCGTGCGCGACCGGCTGGTCGCGCGCTGGATGAAGACCACGCGCCTGCAATATGAACAGGACGTCAAGCGCGTCTATTACCTGTCGATGGAATTTCTCATCGGCCGCACGTTTACGAACGCGTTACTCGCGCTCGGCATTCACGATCAGATGAAGGAAGCGCTTGCGAGTCTCGGCGTCGACATGGAGATGTTGGTGAATATCGAGCCGGACGCTGCCCTCGGCAACGGTGGCCTCGGGCGGCTCGCGGCCTGTTTTCTCGATTCGATGGCGACGCTCGGCATTCCGGGTTTCGGTTACGGCATCCGCTACGAATACGGCATGTTCCGCCAGGAGATCGTCAACGGCGAGCAGGTGGAGGCGCCGGACTACTGGCTGCGGGCGGGCAATCCGTGGGAGTTTCCGCGGCCTGAGATCAAGTACATGGTGCACTTCGGCGGACGTACCGTGCAGCGCGGCGAGTATGTCGAATGGATCGACACCGAGCATGTGAATGCCACGGCCTACGACACGGTGATCCCCGGTTACGCGACCAGTGCAACGAACACGCTGCGCCTATGGTCCGCGCGTGCCACCGAAGAGCTCGACCTGGGTGCATTCAATCGCGGCGACTACCGCAACGCGGTCGACACCAAGAACATGTCTGAGAACGTCTCACGGCTGCTCTATCCGGACGATTCGACACCGGCCGGCCGCGAGTTGCGGCTTCGTCAGGAATACTTCTTTGTTTCCGCGACGATGCAGGATCTGATTCGCCGCTATCAGCGCACGCACAGCACGTTCGGGCGTTTCTCCGAAAAAGTCGCGGTGCATCTGAACGATACGCACCCGGTGCTGGCGATTCCGGAGCTCATGCGTTTGCTGGTGGACGTTCACCATCAGCCATGGGACAAGGCATGGCAGCACGTTACGAAAATTTTCTCGTACACGAATCACACCTTGATGCCCGAAGCGCTGGAAACGTGGGACGTCGAGATGCTTGCGCGGCTTTTGCCGCGTCATCTGGAGATCATCTTCGAGATCAATGCGGGATTTCTCAAGCATGTCAGCGAGCAATCGGGACATGACGGCGAGATGATCCGCCGCATTTCGCTGGTCGACGAGTATGGCCAACGGCGTGTGCGGATGGCATATCTGGCGATTGTCGCGAGTCACAAGGTGAATGGCGTATCGAAACTCCATTCGCAGTTAATGACGCGCGATATCTTCGCCGACTTCGCGCGCATCTATCCGGACCGTTTCACCAACGTCACCAACGGCATCACGCCGCGGCGCTGGCTGGCGCAGGCGAATCCGTCACTGTCATCGCTGATCGATCAGCAGATCGGCAAGGATTGGCGCAGCAATCTGCTCGAGCTGGACCAATTGCGCACGCTGCGCAACGACAGCGCGTTTATCGACGCTTTCCGCGAAGCCAAACGGCAGAACAAACTGCGGCTCGTGCAGCGGCTCGCGCATCACACGAAGCTGCATTTCGATCCCGATGCGTTGTTCGATCTGCAGGTCAAGCGCATTCACGAATACAAGCGGCAGTTGCTGAACGTGCTGCACGTGATCGTCCGCTACAACCAGATTCGTGCGAATCCGGAGCGCGATTGGGTGCCGCGCGTGGTGCTGTTTGCCGGCAAGGCCGCTTCCGCCTATCGCATGGCGAAGACGATCATCAAGCTGATCGGCGACGTCAGCGAGAAGGTCAATCACGATCCGTTGATCGGCGATCGTCTGAAGGTGGTGTTTGTGCCGAACTACGGCGTGAGCGTGGCTGAGTTGATCATTCCGGCGGCCGATCTGTCGGAGCAGATTTCGATGGCCGGCACCGAAGCCTCTGGAACCGGCAACATGAAGCTCGCGCTGAACGGCGCGTTGACGATCGGCACGATGGACGGCGCCAACATCGAGATCTGCGACGCCGTAGGGCGCGACAACATCTTTATCTTCGGCCATACCGCTGACGAAGTGGACAGCCTGCGCGCCACCGGCTACCGGCCGCGACAACTATACGAGGAGAATCCGGAACTGCGCATGGCGCTCGACCAGATTCGCACGGGCTTCTTCTCGCCGGACGATCCACTGCGCTTCTCGGATATCTTTCACACGTTGGTGGATTGGGGCGACCACTATATGGTGCTTGCCGATTTCGCCGCGTTTGCGAAAGCACAGGACGAAGTGGACGCGCGGTTCATTGACCGGCGCGTATGGGCCGAGAGCGCGATCGAGAATGTCGCGGGCATGGGGCAGTTTTCGTCGGATCGCACCATCGGCGAATATGCACGCAACATCTGGCACGTGAATCCGCTCAATATGGCGTGATACGAACGCGGTTGTGGTGCGTGCTTAAAAGAAAAAAGGCCGTGCGATTTTTTTCGCACGGCCTTTTTATCGAGCGATGAATCTCACGGGGCGAATCGTTCGCTTTGCTGGGCCGCATACAAACCGAGCTGCCGGTTCGCGAAGTCGAATAGAACATCGATATTTTGCATTGCCATCAAACCGACCACGATCCGGTTCGCATCCGGCTTCGCCTTGACGATCGTGACTTGCGCTTTTTCGTAACGATGCACCCATGAACCCGTGCCGATAGCCGCTTCATAGTTGCCCTGGTCGAGCACGCTGCCCACTTCGCCGTCGCCGGTCCAGTTGGGCGCTTTGTCGGTTTCGATGCGGATCATGCCCGTGCTGCCGGTGGCGAACACCAGCGGCGCGCAGAAGGTCATCTTGCCGCCTACGTTCACGCAGCCCCGCGGCCATTGCGCCGTACCGTCTTTCGAGACTGTCATCGGCACCATCGTGTAGTCTTTGGTAAGCGTATTCGACGGGCTCAACACCATATACGGCTTCGCGAAGTTGGCGTGCACCAGATAGCGTTGACCGATGTTGCCGGGCAACGCGCGCAAGGGTTGAGTGCAGCAACTATCGTCCGGCTGCGCGGCGCCTACACCGACGATGCCCGAAAACGCCCAGCCGAATTCACCGGTGTAGCCATCCATCCCGGCGCATTTGCGAGCGTTCGGCAGGCAGCGCACGACGTCCACCGCTTGCGCAGCGATCAGCGCCGGCTTGGTGCCGGCCACGCTGAACGGCAGCTTGATGGACGAGCCGAGAATTTCCACGCCGTTCGCGAACGACAGCGAGCTCACCCCGCCGGCACTCGGATAGTTCGAACCGGGCAGCACCGATTTCAGCACCCGCGTGCCTTGCGTTCCGGTGTCGAGCGCCATGTACAACGCCTTGCCGTCGAGTTGGACCGGCAGGCCGAGACGCGCGTGATCTTCGTCCGCGCGCTCCACATGCAACGGGATCAGCATACCGTCGTTGCCGCCGTTGATCAGCGCGGCCTGAGCGGGCGGCGGTGTGGGGGTAGGGAAGGTGACGGAGCAGCCGGTCAGTGCGGCGAGCGCGCCCACCGCGATCAGCGCTGCTGCGGCTGAACGACGTAGTTGAGCAAGGAAATCAGAACCGGCATGCCGGCGTGCGGCATCGAGAGACGACAAGGACATAGGATCACGCTTTGCAAAAGGCGGGTCCCTGGCGAAGGCGATGCATGGTGAGCTGCGGGGTGGACAACTCGAACAGCACTGATGGCAATCTCACTGGATTGCCGTGGCGTGGGCGGGGAAACCGGGACGCTTGCGAGGGCCTGCGGGAGGGGACACGCGGTAACAGGAGCGGCGACTCTACATGGCCACTCGCGGGCAATTGCAAAGATGTGTAAAGGTCTGCGGACGACTGGCCAGTCGTCCGTGCAAACGTTGATCTATGTCAAAAGACGCGCGGGCGGCGGATCACGGTGGCTTGCGCGCGACCGAGCGTGGCGCGATCGAGCGTGGCCGCCAGCAGGCCGATCACGTCGTCGAGCGTGCGCGAGGTGACTTCGACACGAAAGGTCACGCGCTCGTGCTGCCGATCGACGGTCACGACGTACAGACGCAGATCGTCTCCGAGCGCGGCATGCAACGCGCGCCGTCCATTGGCCGACGAGGTGCCCGGCACGGTGACGTCGATGATGACGAGCGGCACGACGATATGCGTGCGGCGGGGAGTGTGTAATTCGCGCGGTGCACGGGGTGCGCGAGTGGTGGAGATTTCAGGCGTTGCTACTGACGTGAGCATCATGGTTGCGCCGATTCGGCGAGGCGGCGCGCGTTGTTGATACCCAACCACTCTAGCGGCGCGCACCTCAACGACGCGCAAAAGCTGCCGCGCCGCGAATCAAAATTGTGTTAACGCGCGCCGGCGTTCTGCGTGCGTCCGCGACTCAGGCCTTTGGCGCCGCAGCGGCTGCCTTCGCCTCGTGCACGGCCGCCGCAACGCGTTCGACGAACTCGCGGTCGATGCTCATAAGGGCTTCACGTTCTCCATTGCCGGTCTGCACCATCAACCGGTGCGTGACGTCCTGGGTTGCCCACGTGAGCCAGCCAACCACGATCAGCATCGTGCCGCACACCATGCCGACGGGCGAGCGCCATATCCCGCCGACAATCGCGCCCGCGAGTCCAAAGAGCGAGATCGTGTATGGCAGGACCTTGTTCTTCTGCACGGTGACGACCTGCACGTCGACAATGTCGCGTAGCGGAAAGACCTGGCCGGCCGATGACAGTGCGTTACGCGTGACCGACACGCCGCGATCGTTGAAAGGGGTATCCATCGGGTCCAATGCAAGCGGTAGCAAAGGGCGCAGCGTACCAGACTTTGGCTGACTAATATTATGGATTTGAAGCCGGCCTGATGGGCGTCCGATTTCAAGAAATTGGCTGCCCGCATCGGGTCGGAATCGCCCCTTCAGATGCATATGTCGACATAGTGAACTAGACTTAACCGCAAGCCAGTCAATCCGCGCAATTTTGTAGAAGCGTTTCCCGAGTCCTTACGTGTGTAAAGCGAAAGAAATGTGGAGGGAATATGCGGTCTCTTATCGGATTGTTGGCTGTCTGCTTCATCAGTGCCGGCGCGTTGGCGGATGAGGGCGAGGCGTTAACGCGCGAGCAGGCGCTTTCTACGGTGCCGGGATCGACCATGAGTCGCATCGGGCAGAACGGTGGCGTTCGTGAATGGACCAATGGCGCGGACGGCACCGCGACAGTTAGCCGACTTCCAAAGCCCGGGTCGAAACAGGGAGTACGCAAAGCTGCGGCCCGTTGGTCGATTGCCGATGACGGGCGGTATTGTCTGGACGAAGACTGGTCTACGGAGCAGGGTGGACCGCTGCATTGGTGTTCACGCATTGCGCAGGACCCGGACGGGCGGTTGCGGTTACTCCACTGATCATGTACAGGGAACATCGCGTTCGCGGGCGTCGGCTGGAAATGACAATGGGTGAAGTCAATCTTTCGGAAGTGTACCGAGACTATATTGCCTGCCTGAACGCGCAGGACTGGTCGAAGCTCGGACGTTTTGTCAGCGACGACGTGAGATACAACGGGAAAACGATCGGCGCATCAGGGTATCGCGAGATGCTTGAAAGAGATTTCCGCGAAATTCCGGACTTGTTCTTCGAGATTGAACTCCTCGTTTGCGAGCCGCCGCACATTGCCAGCCGTTTGCATTTCGACTGTGCTCCCCTCGGTGCGTTTCTCGGACTTCCCGTGAACGGCAAACGGGTTGCGTTCGCCGAAAACGTCTTCTATGAGTTTCGCGGCGACAAGATTCAGGAAGTCTGGTCGGTCATCGATAAGGCTGCAATTGAAAAACAGCTGTAACGTCATGTAGACGCTGACGTCGGCACGAGTCAGCGCTCGTCTGCTGGGCGTTCAGCGCCTGATCGATGGAGCGACTAGCGGCGGAATAGGTATTCTCGACTGACGCATGTTCCTTCTGCTACGCGAGTCCCGGTGACAGCGGAATGAAAAAATAAAATGTTGACATTTTTGCGGCGGCTCCCTAGACTGCATTTCATGGAAACCGACCACAATCCTGCCACCGTCTCTCTTGCTGACTTTCGGGCGAACACGCTGACCGGTGTCGTCCAGCACGAGATCGAGCGAATGATCCTGAGCGGTGAGCTCAAACCTGGACAGCGGCTGAACGAAAAGGCTGTTGCCGACAAGCTTTCCGTAAGTCGCGGTCCTGTACGGGAAGCGTGTCGGTCGCTAGCCGAATTGGGACTCGTATACCTGATCCCGCAACGAGGCGTATTCATCCAGCGCGTAACGCGCGACGACGCGATCGAAGTCTACGATCTGCGCGCGGGGCTTACGGCATTGGCAGCGTCGTTACTTGCGCCGATTCTGACGCAAGAAATGGCAAATCAACTCGATGCGTATGTCGACCAGATGCAGGAAGCCGCGGAGAAAGGCGACTTCTCGCGCTTTGATCCGCTGAATCTGGAGTTCCATGATTACATGGTGCGCTCGACCGGCAATTCGCGGCTGACGAAGCTGTATCGCGGCTTCGTCAAGGAATTTCATCTGTTCCGCGTGCACGGACTGGTTCAGCGCGGTGCGCTGTTGGAGTCGAATGAAGAGCACCGCGAAATCGTCAGTGCCTTGAAGTCCGGGAATGCGACCCTGGGCTATGAAACGAGCTTCAGCCACGTGTCGAAAGGCAAGGAGCGGATGCTTATGGCGCTGGACGGAATGGCGACCGCCGGAGCGGATGGGGATCGCCGGGAAACCAGTAGCGCAACGCCTTGACGAAGTAGAGCGGTGCAAGCCGATAGTGATTCACAGGACCTGACGGATACATATGGCTGCTCTAGCAACGGTCAAGTGCAAGCGGATTAATTTGTACTCCATATTGGTAGTAGTGCAAAAAATACTTTGACGGCTGTGCTCGGGTTTCACATCAACCTACGGCAATTTTTCCTATGCTTGAACTATCACTGGCTTGCCAGGTTACCGATCGAACGCGCGCTCTGCTTGACGGAAAGGTCGTGATCGAAGGTTGCAAGATCAATTTTATGAGCGGCCCTGCCGAAGCGATTTTTCAGCGCGCGTTTCGGCACGCCGAATTCGACATCTCCGAGTTATCGCTCGGCACGCATCTACTGACTTCGGCGCGTGAAGAAAGCCGCTATATCGGTGTGCCAGTGTTTTTGTCGAGATCGTTTCGCCATTCAGCGATCTATGTGCGCACCGATCGCGGTATCGATTCTCCGCAAGCGCTCAAGGGCTGTCGCATCGGCGTACCGGATTTCCAGCAAACTGCCGGAATCTGGGTGCGCGGCATGCTCGGTGACGAATACGGTGTTGATAGTCGCGATGTGAACTGGATTGTCGGGGGGCTGGAACAGGCGGGCCGTGAGGCGCGCGTCCCGTACAGCGTGCCGGAAGATATCCGTATCGAGCCGATAGGCGCCGAGCAGACGCTCTCAGGAATGCTTGATGCCGGTGAGATCGATGCTGTAATCGCGCCGAAGCCGCCGTCGTGCTTCGGTCGCAACGAACGCGTACAGCGGCTCTTTCCAGACTTCAGGAGTGACGAGGAAGCGTGGTTCGGCAAGACAGGCCTTTTTCCGCCCATGCACATGCTCGGCATCCGTCGGACGTTAGTCGACCAGCACCCATGGCTGCCGGTCAACGTATATGCGGCGTTCAGGAAGTCACGGGATCTGGCGTTGGCTGAACTTGCGGTCACCGACACGTTGCGCGTCATGCATCCGTGGATCACTTCCGAATTCGAGCGTGTGAAATCGGTGATGGGTAACGACTACTGGCGCTACGGCGTGAAGGAGAATCGCGCCGATCTCGATACATTGCAGCGTTACGCCAAAAGCGACGGTCTGATTCGCGAGGAGGTGCCGATGGAGCGGCTTTTCGCTGCCAGTACGTTTGACTCATTCAATTTCTAAGCGACTACAGAGCGCCAAAAAAACAGGAGACGATGTAATGAGAAGGAGACTTGGAAGAGCTGGCGTCATGTGGGGGGTCTGCGCGGCGCTGATCTCAATCTATGCCGCACATGTCCGCGCGGCTGACGCGTGGCAACCGCATCGGCCGATTGAGATTGTCGTGCCGAGCGCGCCAGGCGGTGGGCTCGATCTCGTAGCCCGCACGCTTCAGAGCGTCATCCAGCAGGAAAAGCTGTCGAGTAAACCGGTAACCGTCATGAACCGGCCAGGTGGCGGCGGCACGGTCAGCATCGCTTACATCAATTCACACGAAGGCGACGGCCATTACGTCTCCGTCCAGGCGCTGCCCCTGATCACGAACCGCATCACCGGACTGAGTACCGTCGGCATCGACGATGTAACGCCGCTGGCCGTGTTGGTCACGGAGCAGGTGGTGTTCTCAGCGCCCGGCGATTCGCCGATCAAGTCAGGCGCGGATCTGATCCAGATGCTGAAGAAGGACCCCTCGTCGGTCACGATGGGGGTGTCGAGTTCCCCGGGCGGGCAGAGCCACGACGCGGCGGCGCTTGTCGTCAAGAGCGTGGGTCAGGATCCGAAGAAGATGAAAGTCGTGTTCTTCGACTCGGGTGGCGAGGCAATGACCGCGCTGATGGGCGGGCACGTCACCGTCTCCGCGACTCCGGCTGGGGTTGTGCTCGGGCCGAGCCAGGCGGGCCGAGTGCGCCTGATTGCAATCTCCGGCGACAAACGGGAAGACGGTGCGCTGGCGATGGTGCCGACCTGGAAGGAGCAGGGCGCGAACGTCGCCTTCACGACGTGGCGCGTACTGGTCGGTCCGAAGAACATGACGCCCGCGGAGATTGCATGGTGGGATAACGTCCTCCAGAAAGCGACTGCGTCGCCGCTGTGGGCCGTGGCCGTCAAGCGTAATCTATGGACTGCAGACTATCAGAGCAGTACGCAGACACGAGCTTTCCTTCACGGCGAGCGTGATCGCCTCAGCCCGCTGCTGACCGATCTCGGCCTCGCCAAATAACGCGCTTTCCCTTAACCCGTAGCACCTACCGACATGGAGAACCATATGTCACGCATCGTTCACCTCGCAGTCAAGGTCGATGACCTCGAGGCGGCCACACGTTTCTACACGGAAGTATTTGGTTTCACGGAAGTGAAGACCGGGCGTAATCGCGAACACATCTCGCGCCACATGACCGACGGCCACATAGACTTCACCCTCATGAAGTACGACAGCGAGGATTCGCATGAAGCTCAACTAGCCGGAGCCGGTCCGCGTCTGCATCACTGGGGCGTCACAGTCGACGACCAGGAAGCTGCCGCTGAGCGGATCAAGCAATACGGCGGCGAAATCCTGTCCGCGAAGGGCGAGGGTGCGCTCAAGTTTCGCGCGCCGGACGGCACGATCGCTGAAGTCGTGAGGCCTGGCCGCTACAACGAAAAGTGAAGCGCCGGATATAAGGCGCGAATGGCACTGGCAGCACGCAGTGGATGACAGGTAATCTGCAGCGGCTTGCGCGGCCCCGCTTGCTATACGAACCGGCGGCGACTGCCTTTCTGGCGGTCGTGCCGGGGTCGAATCGGAGGAGACATGAAAAGCATCAAGGGCGACGTGTGGCTCGCATTCTGCGTGATTACACTGGCCGTCGTCTATCTTTACATGGACATGCGATTGCCGGAGGTCAGACTGAGCGACCCGCTCGGCCCTAAGGCGTTTCCGGCACTTGTCGGTGTGGGGCTCATTGCGTCCGCACTAACGTTGCTGCTTGAAGGGCGTAACAGGCATCGCTCGCATTCGCATATCGATACGCCCGTGAGACCTGCGTCCGCAGCGTCTGCCGAAGTACAGCACGCTAGTAGTGCGCGTGAATCGAAAAATCATCCGCTCATCCTGATTGGAATGGTGGCATGGACGGCGCTTTACTACCTGGCTTTCGAACGCGTCGGATACCTCCTTGCTACGTCGATCTTCCTGTTCGGCCTGCTCATCTATTTCAATCGCAACCGTCTAAAGACGAATCTCGCGATCGCGCTGGGTGTTACGGTGTTTTTTGACCTGCTGTTTTCCCAGCTTCTCGGTGTTCCGATGCCGACGGGCTTCCTCCCTTTCTGAGGCGCTCGCATCATGGACAGTTTGTATGGCATTTTGCATGGACTCGCGGTCGCCGCGACGCCTATGCATCTTCTCTACACGCTCATAGGCGTATTCATCGGTACGATGATCAGCCATCTGCCGGGCATCGGCCCGTCTGCCGGCATCGCGCTGCTGATTCCGGTCACGTTCGGCATGGACCCGACCTCCGCGCTCATGATGCTCACCGGCATCTACTACGGCTGCATGTATGGCGGCGCGGTCACAGCCATTCTGTTAAATACGCCCGGCGACGCGGCCGCGGTGATGACTGTGCTCGACGGCTATCCGCTCGCCAGAAAGGGCCGCGCGGCTGCGACGCTGGCGATTGCGGCTGTCAGTTCGTTTATCGCGGGGATGATGGGCGTGACTGCGCTCTCGTTCGTTGCCGCCCCGCTTGCAGCCGTCGCGTTGCATTTTGGTCCTGCGGAGTACTTCGCGTTGATCTGTTTTGCGCTCTCGACCGTTGGCGCGCTGACTGGCGATTCACTAGCCAAGGGCATGATGGCGGTGTTCATGGGTCTCGGCCTGGCGACGGTCGGTATCGATCTGCAAAGCGGTGTACCGCGCTTCACGCTCGGTTTGACACAGTTGCAGGACCGCGTGAACTTCCTGGTCGTTGTGGTTGGCCTCTTTGCGATTTCGGAGGTCAGCCGGATGGTTGAAGGGACGCTCAGCGGTACGATGCATACGGTGCGGGTGGAAGGCAAGCTGTGGTTCACGCGCAAGGAGTGGCGCCGCGCTCGTCCGGCGATCTTCCGTGGCTCGATTGTGGGTTTCATCTGCGGTGCGGCGCCCGGACTCGGCGGCACGTTGGCGGCGATGCTCTCGTATGTGCTCGAGAAGAAAATCTCGAAGCATCCCGAGGAATTTGGTCAGGGCGCGATCGAAGGCGTCGCGGCGCCGGAGGCGGCGACCAATGCGGATACGTGTGGCGCATTCGTGCATCTGTTGGCCCTTGGCGTCCCCGGTTCCGGCGCGACCGCGGTGATCATGGGTGCGTTCATCATGTACGGTATCCAGCCCGGGCCGATGCTGTTTCATACCCAGCCGGATCTTGTGTGGGGACTGATAGCGAGCATGTATATCGGCAACATCATGCTGCTGGTACTCAATTTGCCACTCGTCGGGATCCTTTCGCGCATTCTGTATGTTCCGCCTGGCGTGCTTCTTTGTGTGATTTTGGTCATCGCTTCGGCTGGGGTTTACTCGTTCAACACTGATGTATTCGATCTGTTTCTCGCGCTTTTCTTTGGCATCGTCGGCTACGCGTTCCGCAAGTTCGACATCCCGAAGGCGCCGTTGCTGTTTGGCCTGATTCTCGGTCATACGCTTGAACAGTCGTTCCGTCAGGCGCTGACGATTTCAGGGGGCGATCCGAGCACGTTCGTACGCAGTCCCATCGCGGCCGGCCTGTTTGGTTGCGCGGCAATTAGCGTCATCGCATCGATCTGGAGCCGTCGTAAGCGGTCGACGAAGCTGCTGCATGAAGCTGAGGAGCAGATGGCGGAGCATCGACTCGCCAACGAGCGGCATTGAATGAGTTCCGGGTGCGCTGCGCACCCGGTCTGAGTCCCTCTCCCGGACAACAAAGGTAGACAAACGTGCAAGCAGCGACGAGACGTGATGCGACCGATGCTTCGTTGCTGCAGATCCTGCTGCTGTTTGCGCGTGTCGGCTTGACGAGCTTCGGGGGCGGCCTATCCGCGTGGATCTATCGCGAAGTCGTCACGCAGCGTGGCTGGATGAACGAGGAGGAGTTTCTCGGCGCGCTGACGCTCGGGCAGATCTTGCCCGGATCCAATGTCGTGAATCTGTCGATCTACGTGGGTTACCGAATGAAGGGTGCCATCGGCAGCGTGGTGGCGGTTACCTCGTTGCTCGTCCCGCCTATGGGTGTAATCGTGTTGCTCGCGACGATATTTCACGAGTTTTCACAGCTTGCGTGGCTACACCGGTTTCTTGAAGGTGTAGCCGCTGCCGCGGTGGGGATGACCGCGTCGGTGGGATTGCGCACCGCGCGTGCGCTGCTTGCGGATCAGCGCTGGCCGCTGGTGTTGATCCTTGCCGTGTTCCTTGCTGTCGGTATCCTGCGCTTGCCGCTAGTGCCGGTCGCGATCATCGTTGGCACAGTGGGTTTGGTCATTGCTTCGAGGAGTGGGCAGCGTGCGCGATAACCTGTATCTGCAATTGATCGTTGTGTTTGTACCGCTTTCCCTGCTCTCGCTTGGTGGCGGCCAGAGTATCGTCGCCGACATCAACCAGCAGGCGGTGGTGATTCACGGCTGGGTAACACAGGCCGAGTTTGTCGATATGTTTGCCATATCACGGGCCGCCCCCGGGCCTGGCGCGCTGCTCACTACGCTGATCGGCTGGAAAGCGGCTGGCTGGCCTGGCGCGGCTGTCGCTTCGCTGGCGCTTTTTGTCCCGTCGTCGGTACTTGCGTACGGCGCAACGCTCGCGTGGACGCGGCACCAGCAGCACCCGTGGCATCGAACGGCCGAGCGCGGACTTGCACCGGTCGCAACCGGGCTGATTCTCGCCAGTGCGTTTTCGGTGCTGCGTTCGTCGTCCGCAACGTGGACTGTCTGGGGCCTCGCGGCCATTGCGTTGGTCCTATTCGTGGCGCGGCCCAGAATGAATCCGCTCGCCGTGCTGTTTGCGGCAGGGCTTGTGCATGCCGGTCTGGGCGCAATGATTTGATCGGGAGATATCCATGGAACTGTATGGCAGACGTAACTCGATCAACGTCCAGAAGGTCATGTGGTGTCTGGCAGAGCTCGGTCTGAATGAAGGACGTGATTTTCAGCGCATCGACGCAGGCCTGCAGTTCGGCGTGGTAGATACGCCGGAGTTCCTTGCGCTAAATCCGAACGGCCTCGTGCCGACACTTGTTGACGGTGACGTTGTGTTATGGGAGTCGAACACTATTGTTCGTTATCTCGCGTCATCGCGCGAGGAGAGGGCATTGTTGCCGGTCAATCCGGCGGCGCGTGCCGAGGTCGAGCGCTGGATGGACTGGCAACTGGGGACGCTGTGGGCCACATTGCGGGTCGCATTTCTGGGCCTCACGCGAGTGCCGGAAGCCGAGCGCAATTACGACGCGATAAGAGCCTCGCATCTGGAAGCTGCTCGTCTGCTCCGAATTGTGGATGATGCGCTGAGTCACCAACTCTTTCTTGCGCAGCGGCACTTTACGGTTGCGGATATAGGCGTCGCGCTGGCCGCAGTTCGCTGGTTCGACCTGGCGCTGGAGTTCGCCGATGTTCTCGGGACGTACGCCCAACGGCCGTTCCTCGTGGACTGGCTGGGAAGAGTAATTGATCGTCCAGCCTATCGCATCGCCGTGCAGCGATGACGATGTAAGGCAATGGCGGCACGTACAGCGGTATCGGCCAATTGAACGGTATGTCGCGTCGGATGTATGGTCCTCGAGTCGGCCGGCGCGTAAAAAAGTAAAGTGTTGACATTACGCATTTGACAACCTAGACTGAATTTCAGTGATCCTAATAAAAAGCGGGGCTGTTTCTTTAGTCCACGAGGTGGGGAATGGCTTGTGAGTTCTAGTCAATGAAAGGCCGGTGCTGTTCGAGTCCTATGTCGATGCAGCGCAGGCAGCCGAAAGTAAGGACAACACTTCGTGCTTTGAACGGCTAAGCCGTGAGATGCGCGATGGACTCGTGCGCTCAATAACCAATTCGCTGCCACGCGAAATGCAAAGAAGTATGGTCGGCGCTTTACCTGCAGGTGCCGTATAGCGAGGAGAACACACCGCGCATAGCCAGACGCGGCACCCGTAGCAATTCAGTGATGCCGTTTCATAAGGTAAGCAGGGAAAAGCCGGACAATAAAAGTAGGCATCCTAATAATCTAACGATTTGAGATTCGAATAAGCCTGTGCAGCCGGTGGGACCATCAAGATCGAAGACAATCAGGAGACATCATGCGTCGTATTTCGAAACTCGCAGTTATTGCCGTCGTAGGAGCAGTTGCATTGACCAATGCTTGCTGGGCGAGCGCGCAGTCCCACTATAAGCTTGTCAAGACAATCGCCCTGCCTGGAAATGGAGGGCATGGCGATTGGGTGACTTTCGATCCCCAGACTCGTACCGCCTGGATCGTGCAGTCGCCCGAGCACAATGTCGTGGTCATTGATGCAGACGAGCTGACCGTCAAGGCGGTGATCGGAGGAATCGAGGATGGTAACGGGATCGCCGTTGGCGACAAGTATGCGTTCGTTGCCGACGCCACGACCAATAAATTGGTGGTTATCGACAAGAACACCTTGAAGCAGATTGCGAGTGTCGATACCGGTGGCAAAAAATCCGATGGCGTGACAATAGACACGCAAAACGGCAAGGTTTTTGTCGCCAATGACGATAGCAATACCGAAACAGTATTCGAGGGTGAAGCGCCATTCGCGCGCGTTGGCAACATTGAGCTGCGTCCTCAACCCGCTAAAGATGGTCCAGACGTCAACCTATACGTACCGGGTCTGGATCGCATTTACCAACCCGTCGACAATGTTGTCGACGTGATTGATCCGAACTCCAGTCAGGTCGTTGCAGTATGGGATTTCCATCTCAGGAAAGCGGCCAAGCCCATGGTTTACGACAGTCAGGCAGGGCATCTGATTATCGGCAGCCGCGACAAGAAAATACTGATCGTCAGCCCGGACGGCAAGCTAGTCGACAGCATCCCATTCGAGGGCGGCGATATCGACCAGATTGCGGTAGACGTAGCGGCCCGCCGCGTTTTCGTTGGCGACAAGATTGGAAGCGCTGAGGTCGTCGATCTCGACGCGAAGCAGGTGGTCGATCATCTGAAGACAGAAAAGAACGCGCATACATTGGCCGTCGATCCGGCCACCCACCGTATCTTTGTATATCTCGACACCAGCAACAAGATCGGCGTGTACGAGCCTGTCTGACCGGATTTATTTGGAGCGAGGCGACTAACCGAACAGGCAGGGAGGCGCTGCCGGCGTCATAGACGAGTAGTAGTTCTCTATCGTCGCTTATTTCTGACGTGTAATTAGTATAACTATATAAATAGGAGATGTTTGATGAAAAATCTGACCGTTTTCAGCAGCGTCGCATTGGTCATGCTGGCTGTTGCATCCACTGCTCATGCGCAAAGCAGAATCACGCTTTACGGTGAACTTGATAACGCGATTGCTTATTACAACAACACCGGGCATGCTTCCCTCGTCGAGCTGCAAGGTGCTGACCTGACGGCCAACGAGTGGGGCATGAAGGGAGTGGAGGATCTGGGCAATCGCTTTCAGGCAATTTTCAACCTCGAGAACGGGTTTAACATTAATACGGGAAAACTGAGTCAAGGTGGCCGGCTGTTTGGGAAAAATGCATGGGTGGGGGTCAACAGCGACGTCTTCGGCAAAGTGACCGTCGGTCGTCAGTTGGACACGACCGTCGATCTGGTTCAACCGCTTACGGCCGATGGCTATGGACCCGCGTTTACCACACCGGGAGACGTCGACAACAATGACAATACATTTCGCCTGCAAAATTCGATCAAGTACAGCAGTCCAATATATGCTGGCTTACAGTTCGAGTTGATGTACGGCTTGGGGGGCGTAGCGGGCAATGCATCGTCACAGGAGTCCTCTTCAGCTTCGATCGCCTATGCTCACGGCGCCTTCAGTGCGGCGGCGGGATATGTCTTTGCCAAGAACGACGGCGCTGGCGGTGTCGGTACGGCGGACCAGACTCAGAACAGTTCGGTTACGCCGTTATTTGGCGACGACCCGTTTGTCGGCTCACGCTTGATAACCCACGTTGCCGTCCAGTATGTCTGGAACGAACTGACTGCCAACGTGCGCTATAGCAATGCGCAATGGAAACCCTACGCGAGTTTTGCTGCTTTTAACCGGAAAGAAACCTTCAATACAGGTGCGGCCTCGCTGGACTATCAGATGACGCCGGCAGTCGCGTTAAACATCGGATACACGTACACGAGGTCAACCGGCGGTTCGTCGGCAACCTACAATAACGTGGCCGCCGGGGTGGAATACAGTCTGTCCAAGCGCACTACGCTCTATGCAATCGGTGGCTATTCACACGCTCACGGAACTACCTTCAGCGAAGATGGTAACCACATCGTATCGGCGGGTGGGACGGTGGGGGACCTGGAATCGAGTTCGGCTACACCCAATCAGGTTGCGCTCATATTCGGGCTGACAACCAAGTTCTGATAGTTTTGAAGGGGAAGCGGGCGCAGTACACGCTCGAAATCGTCGTCACCGGTGCCTTATCGATCCGATTCAACTCGTCGCTTCTCGACATCGTTGCCCGACCGATCCGGAAGGATGCCGCCAGTGACAATGTGAACCAGATGATCGGCCCGTGGCGCGAATGACGGTAGGTCGACGAGCCAGCCGAGCGCCGCCATGAGGCCGAACAGGTCGTCCCCATTCATGTCGGCGCGTGCCGTGCCTTCGGCCTGAGCACGAAGCAGTAGTCGCGCGCTCGCTGAGTGCACCGCTGCGCATGAAGCATAGAGAGCGGAGTCCGGATTCGTGTGGGCGGCCGCCATCAGGGCGACGACGCCTTTATAGCTTTGGGCGAAAGCCATCCATTCCCGAAACCAGGACACGAGCGCTTCGTCAGGTGAATGCGACGTTTCGAGTTCGTCTGCCTTCTGCGTCAGTTCGTCCAGATTCGTACACAACAACGCTTCAAACAAGGCTTCTCGCGTTGGGAAATGACGCAGCAGCGTAGCCAACCCGACACCGGCCCGGCGGGCGATATCTCGCATCGATGCGTCGACGCCGTGCGTGGCGACAACGTCGTGCGCGACTGCAAGTAGATGGCTGTAATTTTTTTGTGCGTCGGCTCGCATGGGGTTCCTTGACAAGCGGATCACCGATCCGTATATTTGGATCACTGATCCGGATATTGTGAATCATGATCTGGATCGGCGATCCAGATGATACAGCGCCTGTGCACCGGTTGGGGCAGCGGCGCTGCTTTACACCCCAAACGAAAGGCGAAAGATTATGAAAAACCTGGAAGGTAAGGTTGCAGTCATCACGGGCGGAAGCAGCGGCATTGGCCTGGCCACAGCCAGGCGCTTCGTGGAAGAAGGCGCGCACGTCGTGATTACTGGGCGACGGGAGAAAGAGCTGAAGGAGGCCGCCGCCGCCATCGGGAAAAACGTTACGACGGTCGTTGGCGACGTGTCCCGTCTGGAAGATCTGGACCGGCTCTATGCTGTCGTGAAGGAGAAACATGGTCACATCGACGTTCTCTTCGCGAATGCGGGCGCAGGGACAATCGCACCGCTCGCGGTAGCTACCGAGGCCCATTTTGACCAGACCTTCGACGTGAACGTGAAGGGAATGTTCTTTACGGTGCAGAAGGCCCTTCCCCTCTTCAAAGACGGCGGTTCGATTATCCTGAACTCTTCGGTCTCGAACGTGCTCGGGCTTCCAGGATTTACGGCTTACGCCGCGAGTAAGGCGGCTGTGCGCAACTTCGCGCGCGGTTGGGCGCTGGAATTGAAAGACCGCAAGATCCGCGTTAATTGTATGAGCCCCGGAGCAATCGACACTCCGGCCCTGGCGACTACGACAGGCCTTACCGCTGAACAGGCCGAGCAGGCAGTCGCGCAGTTCACCACGCAGATCCCAATGGGCCGCAGGGGCATGCCCGAGGAAATCGCTGCAGCGGTCACGTTCCTTGCCTCTGACGAAAGTTCGTACATCACTGGTATCGATCTTCCCGTCGATGGGGGCATGGCGCAGGGCTGACCCGAAGCGCTCCCGTGGCTGGCCCGCCGGCCCCGCCAGTCGCGGGACCACGTTTCACACACTTTATTCGCGCGCGCTCCGATCCAGGAGAAATGGAGAAATTCCTATGGATACCGATAAGAACGTCCAGACCGTGAAGGACTTCTTCGCTGCGATCGGCCGCGGCGACAGGAAGGGTCTGCTGACGCTGGTTGCCGAAGACATCGAGTGGATCATCCCGGGCGAGGATTGGCCATTGGCCGGAACGCGCCACGGACGCGCGGGGCTGACGGATTTGCTTGAGACCGCATCCAGGTCGATAGAAACGTCAATGGAACCGCGGGAGTTCATCGCGCAAGGAGACAGGGTCGTCGTCGTCGGCTTCGCCAGGGGGACGATCAAAGCCACGAACAAGACGTTCGAAGACGACTGGATCTTCGCCATCACGGTCCGTGACGGCAGACTGACGAGCATCCGGGAGTACATCGACACGCAAGCACTGGCGCGGGCCTCGCAGATGGACACGTCCGGTCCGGCGTAGCGCTGGCCATCTGCGGCCGGGTTTGCTGTGGCCCGGGCGCGACTGATACTGTGATGCGCGGCGCGGCGCGGTTAGCCGTTACCGTTGCCAAGTTGACGAAGTGGCGGGGCGCCATCAGACGGCGTTGCCTCAACGCAGCTAGTTGAAAAACCGCTTCCCCAAAAGAAAAACCGCCCCGCAGGGCGTTTTCCGGAACCTCAGGACGGCAAGGAGCTTGCGCTTCTCGCCGGCAAGATTAGACCTGCTTAGAACTTGTGACGGATACCCACGCGGAAGGCCAGCTGGTTGTCCGAACCCGTGCCCGACGTGTTGAAGTAGCTCGTGCTGGAGCCGATCTGTGCCTGCAGATCCTGCGTGCCGTTGCGGCCCGCTGCGATCTGGTAGATGCCCAGTGCGTAGACGTCCGTGCGCTTGCTCAGCGCGTAGTCGACGCTCAGGTCAGCCTGGTTCCAGTGGCCCTTGTTGGCGCCGCTCAGGTGCATGTACGTATAGCCCGCACCCGCCGTCAGTGCCGGCGTGAATGCGTACTTCGCGCCTGCTTCGTACGCGGCGAACGTGGTCGAGCCGCCCGTGACCGGCGTGAAGTGCGTGTTCGTGTACAACGCCCACAGCGTCGCCGCGCCGATCGAGTAACGGCCGCCCACGCCGAACGTGCGCAGATCGCGGACAGAGCCCGTGGTCACGTTGGCGATGCTGGTCGAGAACGCCGGGGTTGCCTGGCTCGGGTAACGGATGTCCGTGTACGCTGCGCCAATGCCGAACGGGCCATTCGCGTAGTTCACACCCAGGCTGTATGCGCGCGACGAACCCGCGACCGGTGCCGCGGTCGTGCCGGTTGCCGGCGCGCCGGCGAATGCGCCAGCCTGGTTCGAGAAGCCGTACATCGCGCCGAAGGTCAGGCCCGCGAAATTCGCGCTGCTGAACTTGACCGCGTTGTTGATACGGCTCGAGGTCAACTGGTCGACGTCGTTGATGTGGTAAGCGTAGTTACCCGCGACGGTCTGGCCACCCGTCGAGTAGTTGCCGCCCAGATAGTCCGTCGAGAACGAATACTGGCGACCGAACGTCAGCGAACCGACGTTGTTCTGCGAGAGGCCGACGTATGCCTGACGGCCGAACAGCGCGCCACCCTGGCCGAGGGTGCCGTTGCCGCTGTTAAAGCCGTTTTCCAACACGAACAGCGCCTTCAGGCCGCCACCGAGGTCTTCGGTGCCGCGCAGGCCCCAACGGCTGCCCTGTGCCACGCCGTCGTCGTACTTGACGAGGTTGTCGTGACCGGTGGCGGTCTTTGAATTGTTCACGTAGCTGATACCGGCATCGATCAGGCCATACAGCGTGACGCTGCTTTGCGCGTGAGCGGCGCTGGCGAAGACGGCGAGAGTAGCGGCGGTCAATACTTTCTTGTTCAAGACTTTCTCCGATTAAAAATTAAGCGATCGCCCCGCCGTGCTCTTTGGCTCGGTCGCGGGATGGCCCGAAATTTAAGGGAATGCAGAGTAAGGTATGTGACAGCTTCGATTTTTTTAGAAACTGTCGCGCCCGCGCGACACTCCTGTTTCTTTGCTGTCTGGAATCGCACAGGGACTCGCACTCATAAGCTTTTTCCCGACCGTGCGTATAAGCGTGTGAAAAACGATTGGTTTTCGGCGGTCTCGGCTGCATGCGACGATCCGCGCCTATCAATCAGAATCGCTCGAGGACACACGCATGCAACGCCGCAAAATCATCCTGAATCTGTTCGCTATTGCCGCCGTTTCGCTCACGGCAACGTTTGCGCATGCCGACGACAAACAACTCAAGGTCGGCACGATGAGCGGCCCGGACGCACAGATCTGGTCGGTCGTGACGAGAGTCGCGGCGCGTGAGGGGTTGAACGTGAAGGTCATCGAATTCAACGACTACGTGCAGCCGAATGCGGCACTCGACGCAGGCGACCTCGACGCCAACGGCTTCCAGCACCAGCCGTTTCTCGATAGCCAGATCAAGCAGCGCGGCTACAAAATCGTCAACGTCGGTCTGACCTACGTTTCGCCGATGGGCTTCTACTCGAAGAAGCTCAAGTCGCTGAAGGACTTGCCGGAGGGTGCGAAGGTCGGCATCCAGAACGACCCCTCGAATGGCAACCGCGCGCTGCTGCTGTTGCAGAAGTACGGCGTGATCAAACTGAAGCCGGGTGTCGGCACCAACGGCGTCAACGCTACGCCGCTCGACGTTGCGGAGAATCCGAAGAAGATCAGGCTAATCGAACTCGACGCCGCGCAATTGCCGCGCTCGCTCGACGACCTCGACGCGGCGTCGATCAACACGGATTACGCGGTGAAGGCCGGCTTGCAGCCGACCAGAGACGCGATCGCGATCGAAGACCTCAAGGGTCCGTACGCGAATCTGATCGCCGTGCGTGCGCAGGACCGCGACAAGCCGTGGGTTAAAAAGCTGGTCGCGGCCTACGAATCGGATGAAGTGCGCAAGTACATCGACACACAATTCAAAGGCGCGATCATCCCCGCTTTCTGAGTAACCGGTTCTTGCTCAACAGAGGCGTAAACGCAAATCGCCCGCTGAAGTAGCGGGCGATCTGCATGGCGGGAAACGCGCCTAGTTGCTCAACAACGATCCGCTGCGGAACGCCTTCGCACCGGCAATGCGCGCGAATTCCAGCCCGGCCGTCGCGAAGCGTGTCAGATGCCGTGCGTAAAGCACGCCGGCCACGCTGCTCCTCATGGTGACGACGCGATCGGTCAACGGATCGACGATATCGGCGATCTCGTGGCCGACGTCGACCCAGGTGCCGACTTCACAGCGGTACACCAGCACGCCACTCATCGGCGCGACGATCGGCTCGGCGCCGGCCAACGGCGTCGCGGCGAATTCGAGCGCCGGCAGCGGCGCCGGCGTGCCGTCGATCACGCCGCGCGAGGTCAGGTACTCGATGATCGCCTGAGCGTCCTGCTCGGCGTACTCGTACGATACCTCGCGCTGGCCGCGCAGTTCGATCGTGACCGAGACCGAGCCGTTCGGAATCGGGAAACGGTCGCCGTAACGGCCGCGCAGATCCGACCAGCAGAAGCTGTGGATTTCGTCGAACGGATTGCCCACCGAATTCAGCGCCAGCAGCGACGCCTTGGCGTCCAGGTAGCGGGCGAGCGGCTCGACTTCCGGCCACAGGTCGGGATTCGTGTACACGTGCATCGCGGCTTCCCAGTCGCAGTGCAGATCGAGCACGACGTCGGCGTCATACGAAAGCTTTTGCAGCGCCAGCCGTTGCGATTCGAGTTCGGTTGCGGGCGCTTGCGCGTCGAGCGCTTCGCGCATCGCCGCGCGGATTGCGGTGCGATTGGCGTCGATGTCGCCGCTCAGGCGCGCTTCGATGCCAGGCTGGATCAGCGCCGACAGCTCGTAGAAGTTGCGGTTGAAGTTCTGCGCGGTGTTGGTCTCGAAGCGGCCCGTCAGATGGCCGAGAAAATGCTGGTTCAGACCGATCGGATTGGCCACCGGCACGATCACGACCTCGCCGCGCACCTTGCCGGCGGCTTCCAGCGCGGCGAGCTTGCGGCGCAGCGCCCACGAGACCAGCATGCCAGGCAACTCGTCGGCATGCAGCGACGACTGGATGTAAATCTTCTGCCCGCCGCCGGGACCATAGTGAAAACTCGTCAGATTACGGGCGGTGCCGAGCGTCGGGGCAATCAGCGGATGGGTTTGGGTTTGCATGGTTTTCAAATCCGCGGGCATGGCGAGCGTGCCGCGCTATGTCGTTGATTACAGGAGGAAACGGGGTGCTTCTTGGCCGGTCATGAGCAGCCCGGTTGGTGGCGCCGCTGTCGCACGATCTTAGCCGATATGACGCGGCGCGTGGTTTTCCGCGGCGCCGTGCGCGATTCGCGCGCCGGGCGCGGCAATCGGAGTGCAAAGCGCGCCGCCAAACAAAACGGGCTCCGTATGCTGCGGAGCCCGTTCCTTGCAAGCCTGAACAAGCGCGCCTTCAGGCGCGCATGGCCGGCTTAGCTGCCGTACACGTCGAAGTCGAAGTACTTCTTCTCGAGCTTCTTGTACGTACCGTCCTTGATGATGTCGGCAATTGCCTTGTCGACCTTCGCCTTCAGATCGGTGTCTTCCTTGCGCATGCCGATGCCCGCGCCGTTGCCGAGAATCTTCGGATCGTCGAGGTCCTTGCCGACGAAGTCGAAGCCCGCGCCGCGCGGCGTCTTCAGGAAGCCGATGTCAGCTTGTACGGCGTCTTGCAGCGCTGCGTCCAGACGACCCGACAGCAAGTCGGCATAGACTTGATCCTGGTTCTGATACGGCACGACCTTCACGCCCTTCGATTCCCAGTACGTTTTCGCGTAGGTTTCCTGGATCGTGCCTTGCTCGACGCCAACCGACTTGCCCTTCAGCGAATCGGCGGTCGGCAGGATGCCCGAACCCTTCTTCGCGACGAGGCGCGTCGGCGTGTTGAACAGCTTCGACGAGAAAGCGATCTGTTCAGCGCGTTGCGGCGTCATGGACATCGACGACAGCACGCCGTCGAACTTCTTCGCCTTCAGGGCCGGGATCATGCCGTCGAAGTCGTTTTCGACCCACACGCACTTGGCCTTCAGGCGCGCGCAGATTTCATTGCCGAGGTCGATGTCGAAGCCAACGAGCTTGCCGTCCGAGCCCTTGGACTCGAACGGGGGGTAGCTGGCGTCAACGCCGAAACGGATAGTCGACCAATCTTTAGCGTGTGCGCCAATCGAGACGGTTGCAAGCAGAGCAACCGTCAAAGCCGCTAGCAGTTTTTTCACTGTTTAACTCCTCGGTGGTAGTTCAAATACTCCCGTATGCGGTTGTGCCGCTGCGGGATGCCTGACGCGACTTATGGTCAGGCTTGGGTTGAAGCTGCCGGCCGGGGCGGCCAGCAGCGCGCGCCAAGCTTATCAGTTCAAAAAGATTGGGTAGCTAGTGAAACACCGGATGGCGCATGGCAATAGCTTTTAAGGCTTGAATGTGGTGAGGGTTCAACAGTGTCGCCATGCGAATTGCATTGATTCGATGCGTTGCTACGGTCTTGTAACGATGTCGTAAACAAGTTGGTCAATCGTGGTCGGGGATGGTCGATGGAGAAACTCGGGGGATAGTTCGCAGGATGCGTGGTGCCGACAAAACCGGTATTGAATGGCGTTTATTTTCCGATGATTATTGCGGATTATTACAGCGCTCGCGATTGTTTCAATTGACTGTCGATGAGTTAAAGATTTCCCCTGAAGTACCGTTAAATACAGTTGGGCGCGTTTGTTAAATTTGTCAAATGAAGCCCGGCCGATTGTTTTTATCGATTGGGCCCCGGCCGGGACCAAAAATGCCTCTTTTCAATTCTCAGTGGGTGGGTTGGCGGGTCAAGTACGGGCGCCAGCCCGGCGAAGCGAATACTTGACGTGCCTTGAAGAAGTAAGCTGAGAGAGGGCTGGTTGCGGCAGAATG
>NZ_JCAQOZ010000010.1:0-56049 GCF_059567945.1 Paraburkholderia sp. BGA-UO-ETr-F12
GCCGCTTTCTTTTGCCTACTTTTCTTTGCGGCAGGCAAAGAAAAGTAGGTGCCGCCCCGCACAGGGGCAACGCTAATAGACCACTAACAATTCAAGGAAAGGCCAAAAGACCAACAACAGACCAGACCACAAACACAGCAAGGCAACGCCCAAAATCCAGCCCAACAACAAACCCGCCGAACAGGCAAAAACCAAACCCCTACAAAACCCTGGCAATCAACGACAAAACCATAGAAACCACAAGCGTCGACATAAACGGAAACGGATACTCCCGCCCAAACAGCCGCAAGGTAACATCACCGGGCATTCGCCCAATTCCAAACTTCCTGAGCCACGGCCAGCAGGCCGACAACACCGCCACCGCGATAAACGTAGTCAACAGCCAGCGGATCATCATCCATCCTCAAAGCAAAAAATCACAGCGTATGTGACCGGTCGCCGCCGGAAAACGCCTGCAACGTGTCGTCGAGCCCACGCGAAAACGCAATCACTTTGAACAGTTCGCCCATCTCCGCCTCGGACAACAACTTTTGCACCGCATTCGCCGCCGGCAAAAACTTCGCCGTGTCCGTTGGATCAAGCGCCGATAACGCCTCGGTAATCCCCGCATTCAACAAAAACCGCGCCTGCGAAGTGAATCCCAGCAAGTCCGCACCAGCCTCAACCCCGGCTTCGGCGATGCCGGTAAACTCCACGTGCGCTGTGATGTCCTGCAAACCGGGATAAACAAATGGATCGCCATGCGCACGGTGCCGGTAATGGCACATCAACGTGCCTTGCGCGCGCTGCTCATGGTAATACTCGTGACGCGGAAAACCATAGTCGATAAAGAACGCCGCGCCACGCGTGAGCATCGTGCAGACGGTTCGCGTGAATGCACCGGCGGCCTCGTGCGTTTCCGTGACGTAGTCTTCGCCAGCCGTGTCGATCTGGGCCAGAAACGCAACGTCCGCTGCCGCCGATACGGGACGGTCGTCGAACGCAAAAGCCTCATCCCGCCACACCACGCCACGTTCGTGCCAGCTCCCGCCGGTGAAGGCGAACAGCCGTACGGGCATCGCGTCCAACACCTCGTTGCCGATCACCACGCCTTCGAATCGCTCCGGCAACGCGTCCAGCCAGCGCACCTTCGCGGCCAGTGCGGGCGCCGCGCCCTCGATCGTCTCGCGTTGGCGCTCGCGCAATTCGCCTGACAAATCCACGATCGAATAGCTGTCGAATTCGGCGCCCAGCGCGTCGAGCGCATTCAGCAAGCCGGCGGCGAGTTTGCCCGTGCCGGCGCCGAATTCCATCACGTTGCGCGTGCCGCTTGCCTGCAAGGCCTCGGCGAGCGGGCGCGCGAGCGTGGATGCGAATAGCGGCGACATTTCCGGCGCCGTCACGAAGTCGCTGCCGTCGTCGCCGCGCAGACCGAATTTGCGGGCGCCACCGCTGTAATAGCCGAGCCCCGGCGCGTAAAGCGCGCGCTCCATGTAGCGGTCGAACGGCAACCAGCCGCCTGCCGCGTCGAGCTCCGAACGGAGCTGCGCGACCAACGCTTCGGACTGCGCAAGCGCGCTCGGGCCGGGAGCAGGTAAACTATCGGGTTGGTGAGCTTTCGGATTCATCCCCGCATTGTAAATGACCGCCTCTCTGGATACCGCCGCCGCCCGCGCGCCCGAAGCGCCGCGCATCGTGCTGATTACCGGCGCCGCCCGCCGCATCGGGCGCTCGCTCGCGCTCGGCTTTGCCGCGCGTGGCTGGGACGTGGCGGTCCACTACGGCGCGTCGCGGGAGGAGGCCGACCAGGTGGTCGCGGAAATCGTCGCTTTGGGGCGCCGGGCGGTGGCTTTGCACGCGGAATTGGGCGACGAGGCCCAGGTCGGGCAACTTTTACCCGCCTGTATGGCCGCGCTGGGCCGGCCGTCGTGTATTGTGAACAATGCGTCGCGCTTCGAGGAAGATACGGCGCTTAACGTCGGTTACGAGCTGCTGCTGAAGCTCACGGCAATGAATCTCGGCGCGCCGCTCGTGCTCGCGCGCATGCTGTTCGAACTCACGCCGGACACCGCGCGCACCGATGAAAGCCAGCGCGGCGTGGTCATCAATGTGCTGGACCAGAAGCTGTACAACATGAATCCGGACTACCTGTCCTACACGCTGTCAAAAGCAGCGTTGCAGACAGCGACGGTTGCGCTCGCGCAGGCGTTGGCGCCGAAAGTGCGCGTGGTCGGGCTCGCCCCCGGTCTGACAATGCAATCCGGCGACCAGACGCCGGCCGATTTTGAAGCCGCTCACCGTACTACGCCTTTGGGCCGCGCGTCGCGACCGGAGGATATTGTCGCCGCCGCGCTGTATCTCGCCGATGCAGCGGGCGTCACCGGAACGACGCTGGTAGTCGACGGCGGGCAGCACCTGGTGCCGCTGCCGCGCGACGTAATGTTTTTGACGGGCGCCTGACTGGCGCGCGTGCGAGTTGCCGGCTCTGGCTGGCGGTCCGCACGCGTGTTGCAGCGTCCCTTTGCGTGCCCCGCACGCTTTTTTCGACTGGAACGAACATGTTTGCCGCTCTTTCGCACCCCCGGCTCGCCGACTGCCGCCGGCTCTTTCTGCGCAATTACGAAGTGCACATCAACATCGGCGTGCACGATTTCGAAAAGCGCGGCGAACAGCGCGTCGTGATCAACGTCGAACTGTTCGTGCCGCTCGCGTTGTCCACGCCGGTGCAGGATAAATTGCACGAAGTCGTCGATTACGACTTCATGCGCTCCACCATCGCGCGCCGCGTCGAACAAGGTCATATTCATCTGCAGGAAACCCTCTGCGACGACCTCGTCAAGGTGCTGCTCGATCATCCGCAGGTGCGCGCCGTGTGCGTGTCGACCGAAAAGCCGGACGTTTATCCCGACTGCGACGCGGTGGGCGTCGAAGTCTTTCGTATCAAAGAGGATTGAGCCATGAACGCTCAGGAAATCCTGAACGGCACCGCGGCCCCTGAGGCGGCCGAGGCCGCGCACGCGCCCGCGGGTAAAACACCGCTTACGCGCCGCGAGCAGAAAGAAGCCTACGAGAACAACAAGCTGTTCAAGCGCCTCGCCCGCCAGGTCGGTGAGGCGATCGGCGACTTCAACATGATCGAGGACGGCGACAAGGTGATGGTCTGCCTGTCGGGCGGCAAGGACAGCTACGCGATGCTCGAAATCCTGATGCGGCTGCGCGAACGCGCGCCGATCAACTTCGACATCGTCGCGGTGAATCTCGACCAGAAACAGCCGGGGTTTCCGGAGCACGTGCTGCCGGAGTACCTGAAACAACTCGACATTCCGTTTCACATCGAGAACCAGGACACGTACAGCATCGTCAAGCGGCTGGTACCGGAGGGCAAGACCACCTGCTCGCTATGCTCGCGGCTGCGTCGCGGCATTCTGTATCGTGTGGCGGGCGAACTCGGCGCGACCAAGATCGCGCTTGGCCACCATCGTGACGACATCCTGCAAACGCTGCTGCTGAACCTGTTCTACGGCGGCAAACTCAAGGGCATGCCGCCCAAGCTGCAATCGGACGACGGCAAGAATATCGTGATCCGCCCGCTCGCCTACGTGAAGGAAACCGATCTGGAAAAGTACGCGGAGTTGCGCGAATTTCCGATCATTCCGTGCAATCTGTGCGGCAGTCAGCCGAACCTGAAACGCGCGGAAATGAAGGCGCTGATCCGCGATTGGGAGAAGCGCTTCCCGGGCCGTGTCGAAAATATGTTCAACGCCTTGTCGAACATCGTGCCGTCGCACCTGATGGATCACAAGCTGTTCCCGTTCGCCGGCCTGCGCGCAAGCGGCGAGGCGGATCCCCAAGGTGATATTGCCTTCGACGAGGAGCCGTGCTCGACCGATGCCGCCGAAGGCGCAACGTTCAACGGATCGAAACCGATCTCGATCGTTCAGTTCGACGATCTGTGATCAGGCCGTGCAGTGTCCGGAAATCAAAGGTTTCCGGCCGATTCAGCAGGGTAGCCAGGCCGCGTGAGCGGCCTTTTTCGTTATGGCCTGCATGATAGAATCGTCGGCTCCAAACTCGTCTGATTGCCGACGCCATGAACATCGTGATTTTGGCGGCAGGCACCGGTAAGCGCATGCGGTCCGCGCTTCCCAAGGTGCTCCATCCGCTGGCTGGCCGGCCACTCCTCGCTCACGTCATCGAGACGGCCCGCGCGCTCAAGCCCACGCGGCTGGTGGTGGTGGTCGGTCATGGCGCCGACGCCGTGCGTCAAGCGGTAGCGGCGCCAGATGTCCAGTTCGCCGCGCAGGAGCAGCAGCTCGGCACGGGCCACGCGGTACAGCAGGCGCTGCCCTTGCTCGATCCATCCGAACCCACGCTGGTGCTGTACGGCGACGTGCCGCTCACGCGCGCCAGCACGCTGCGGGCGCTGACCGACCATGCAGGGCAGGGCGGCTACGGCGTGCTTACCGTCACACTCGCCGACCCCAGTGGCTATGGCCGCATCGTGCGCGATCAGCACGGCAAGGTGTCGCGCATCGTCGAGCAGAAAGACGCAACGCCCGAGCAGCTCAAGATCGCCGAGATCAACACCGGCATCATCGTCGCGCCGACCGAACGCCTGGGCGGCTGGCTCGCGGCGTTGAAAAACGACAACGCGCAAGGCGAGTTTTACCTGACCGACGCGGTTGAAATGGCAATCGAGGCAGGGCTCGAAGTCGTTACCACTCAGCCTGACGACGAGTGGGAAACGCTAGGCGTGAACAGCAAGCAGCAGCTTGCCGAACTCGAACGGATTCATCAGCGCAATGTCGCCGAGGCGCTGCTGGTTGCGGGCGTGACGCTTGCCGACCCGGCGCGGCTCGACGTGCGCGGCACGCTCGAATGCGGCCGCGACGTCTCGATCGATGTGAACTGTGTGTTCGAAGGCCGCGTCATCCTCGCCGACAACGTGACGATCGGGCCGAACTGTGTAATCCGCAATGCAACGATCGGCGCCGGTACGCGCGTCGACGCGTTTACGCACATCGAAGGCGCCGAAGTCGGTGCGAACGTCGTGCTCGGCCCCTACGCCCGGCTGCGTCCGGGCGCGCAGTTGCAGGACGAATCGCACGTCGGCAACTTCGTCGAAGTGAAAAACGCGGTGCTGGGTCATGGCTCGAAGGCGAACCATCTGACGTATATCGGCGACGCGGATATCGGCGCGCGCGTGAATATCGGCGCGGGTACCATCACCTGTAACTACGACGGCGCAAACAAATTCCGCACGATCATCGAAGACGACGTGTTCGTCGGCTCCGATACGCAACTCGTGGCGCCCGTGCGGGTGAAACGCGGCGTGACGATCGCTGCGGGCACAACGGTCTGGAAAGATGTCGAAGAAGGCATGCTGGTCCTGAACGATAAGACTCAAACAAGCAAGCCGGGCTACGTACGCCCGGTCAAGAAGAAAAGCTGATGGGCGTGACGCGCGCGCGGAGCGTGCTCCCTGAAACCCAGCACTGAAAAGGAATAAGCCATGTGTGGGATTGTTGGCGCGGTTGCGCAACGTAATATCGTTCCCGTTCTGATCGAAGGACTGCGTCGCCTCGAGTATCGCGGCTACGACTCCTGCGGCGTGGCCGTTCTCGGCGAGAGCGGGCCGCGTCGTGCCCGCAGCGTCGCGCGCGTCGCCGATCTGGACGCGCAGGTGCACGAAAGCCACCTTGAAGGCATCACGGGCATCGCGCATACGCGCTGGGCGACGCACGGTGCGCCGGTAACCGACAACGCCCATCCGATTTTCTCGAGAGATGCGCTCGCGTTGGTACACAACGGCATCATCGAAAATTACGAATCACTGCGGGAAATGCTGCGGGGCAAGGGTTACGAGTTTGTCTCGCAGACCGATACAGAGGTTATTGCCCACCTGATTCATAGCCTGTATCGCGGCGACCTGTTCGCGTCGGTGCGTGAAGCCGTCGGGCAATTGCACGGTGCGTACGCGATCGCCGTGCTGCACAAGGACCAGCCGCATACGGTGGTCGGCGCCCGGCAAGGCTCGCCGCTGGTGGTAGGACTCGGCAACGGTGAGAACTTCCTCGCTTCGGATGCACTGGCGCTCGCCGGCAGCACCGAACGCTTCATCTTCCTCGAGGAAGGCGACGTCTGCGAACTGTCGCTCGAGGGCGTGCGGATCGCCGATCGCGACGGCTACGAGGCGCAGCGCGAAGTGCGTCAGGTCGCGGCATATGGCGGCGCGGTCGAACTCGGCCCGTACCGTCACTTCATGCAGAAGGAAATCTTCGAGCAGCCGCGTGCGATTACCGACACGATCCCGCAAGCCGATTCGTTCGATGCGTCGCTCTTCGGCGAAGGTGCCGACCAGGTGTTCGCCGAGATCGACAACCTGCTGATTCTGGCGTGCGGCACGAGCTACTACTCGGGGCTGACCGCGAAGTACTGGCTCGAGTCGGTCGCGAAGATTCCGACCCAGGTGGAAATTGCCAGCGAGTATCGCTACCGCGAGTCGGTGCCGAATCCGAAGTCGCTGGTGGTGGTGATCTCGCAGTCGGGCGAAACGGCCGACACGCTGGCCGCGCTCAAGCATGCGCAGGCGCTGGGACATAAACATACGCTGTCGGTGTGCAATGTCGGCACGAGTGCGATGGTGCGTCAGACAGCGTTGTCGTTCCTGACCCATGCGGGTCGCGAGATCGGCGTGGCGTCCACGAAGGCATTCACGACCCAACTGGTTGCGCTGTTTGTGCTGGCCGCGACCCTTGGCAAGTTGCGTGGACAGGTGAGCGCTGAGCAGGAAACCGAGTATCTGAAACAGTTGCGCCACTTGCCGGCAGCGTTGAATAGCGTGCTGGCGCTGGAGCCGCAGATCATCGCGTGGTCGGAAGAGTTTTCGCGCAAGGAGCACGCGTTGTTCCTCGGGCGCGGCCTGCATTATCCGATCGCGCTCGAGGGCGCGCTGAAGCTCAAGGAGATTTCCTATATCCACGCGGAAGCGTATCCGGCCGGTGAGCTGAAGCACGGACCGCTGGCGCTCGTGACGGAAGCGATGCCGGTAGTGACGGTGGCGCCGAATGACGCGCTGCTGGAGAAGCTGAAGTCGAATATTCAGGAAGTACGCGCACGCGGTGGTGAGCTTTATGTGTTCGCGGACGCGGATACGAAGATCGTGAACGACGAGGGTCTGCATGTGATCCGGATGCCGGAGCACTACGGTTTGCTGTCGCCGATTCTGCACGTGGTGCCGCTGCAGTTGCTGGCTTATCACACGGCTTGTGCGCGTGGGACGGATGTGGATAAGCCGCGGAACCTGGCGAAATCGGTGACGGTGGAGTGAGGTTTAGTGCGGTGACTGGCGCGGCGATCCACTGAAAATCACAAGACTGCATCGCCGCGCTCGTCACCCTTCAATCTATTGCGCTTAAGGCTTGTCCTCGTCGCGCGCATGACCTGGTCGTTGCTCGGCGCTTCCACCGTTCCTCTTTCGGCGCTGAAAAAGAACGCCGAATCCAACCGCAGCAATCAGGGCCACCATCAAGGCCACCATCAGGCCCGCGCTCATGCCAGACGTGCCACGCGATTCACTCGCGCCCGAAGGAGCCGAGGCGACCGTTGGCGAAGAAGCCTGAGTCTCCACGGGTTTCGGAAGCGCAACGCCGGCGGCACTCCCCTGGCGTACCAGAGACGCTTCTGATGTGGGCACGGCTTGTGACGCGGGAAGGGTGATCGCTTCCGAAGCGGGTCCGACAGGCGCCATAGCAGTAGCCGAAGCTATAGCCGGTGCCACTGCCGCGCGGGAGCCGGTTTCGACCGACCTCGCCATCGTATTCCACTGCGCGAATACGGTGTCGATGCAGTGGACATCGCTGCAGGCATTGCGCGTTTGCCGCCATTGGGCGAGCTGTCCGGGCGAGAGTTTGCCGCTGTTCAGGAGCGCCTGCTGCTGCGCGGAGATATCGTCGTATTCGTTGTTCAGGATGGCGTGGTCGCATATCACGCGCTCCGCCGGTTGGCGCGTGGTCGCACACTGAATATCGCTTGCCCACGCCGCGGACGAACCAAGCGCCGTCATCGTCAGCAATAGGGCCCAACATCGTCTCAGACGCACCAGTCCTCCTGAAATTTGATTGCCGTTTTTGCAATAGCCGTATTGGCTCAGTCGTGAGGTTTTACCATTCGGGAAAAATCCCGGCGTTCGCGGAGGTGGAGCACAAAATGGGCCTGAGGGGAAATCCAGCTCGGCATCTGGTTGCACAATCAGGACGTTGTCGTAAATGCCGGTCGCTGAAACTGCTCATTCCCTCACCACCTCCACCGCGGCCGCCGAAACGAACTCCGCCCGCACGCTATCACCGACTTTCAACTCATCGAGCGGAATGCTCGCCGCGGCCCTCAGCACCTGCTGATGCTTCGGCCCGCGCAGCGTCACCATCCGGCTCCTGCGGTCGATCTTCAACACCGTCGCGATAATCTGCACCCGATGTGCCGACGATGCGTATCCTGCTGAAGCCGGTATCGCCACGGTTGTTTCGATGCGTTCACGAACGCCTCGGGCCGTCACCTTGTCGATGTGAAGCAGCAGCGCCTGCTGGTATGCGATGTTCAGCTTGTCGCCAACCCGCAGTTTTCTGACATCGGCCACTTGGGGGTTCACATCGACATCCGCCAGGCGTCCATGCGAGCCTCGCAGCGTGACGCTGTTGGTGTCGGGGTGGATCGCCACGACACGGACCTGGGCGTGCACGACCTCGGCTTTTCCGAGTGCCGTTTGACTGGTGGCGTAAGCGTTGCCCTCCTGAGTGAAGCCGGATCGGCAGAAAGCGGCGATCAGCGCAGCCGCACTCCATACAACCATCGCCGATGGGCGCGCCTTGCACAGACGAGTCATTCGTTGCTCCCGAAGTGACCCGCTCTGCGGCGAAGCCGGGTCACGAACCTAAGCGATCAAGCCGAAGCCAGCCATACCCTTGCGCTCACAACTCCGGACGCGCCAGGTCGCTGGTCACGATGTGCTCACCGTACACTTGTGCCGCCGCGATGGCTTCCAGTTTGGAGGCGTAGGGTCCGAGTTCCGGTGCGCCGTCGAACGGGAACAGCACGCGGCCGTCGGTGGTTCGAACCACTTTCAGCACGCCGAAAAAGCGCCGGTAACCGGCCAGTTTCGACGTCGCGGATACTTCAAAGTCGTCCTCCGACGTCGCGGGAACGCTCGGAATGAATGCGGTCTTGCTCATACCTGAAAACATCTCTTGTTCAATGGGCCGGCACTTGCTGGAAGGTCGAGGCACGCCCGGTTGTCCCGGGAAGATACTCACCGGCAGCCCCATTGTCTCAAATCCCGGCGCATCGAACCGGATGCCCGTATCAGCCGGCCGGCCACGACGTGCGTTCCGCATCCTGGATCGCAACGATCGGCGCTGCAGTTGGCATCATCCTGCGGCCTTCAGCGCCGCCTCATGCTCGGCCGCCAGCTCAACATCCCGCGCGTTCACCTTGACGAAGCTCGGCCGTGAGCAAATGCGGCTCGCATAGTCGACCACGACCGGCGTCTCAGGCACCAGCTTGAACATCATCCCCCAGTGAAGCGCGATGCCCCACAAGATGTCCGCAGCCGACATCCTGTCCCCGAGCAGATACGGTGACGCCTGCAACTGACTCGTCAAACTGCCGAGCATCGAATCGAAGTCGCCATACGGCGACGTGGCAAGCGGCGCCGGCTCGCGCTTCATCGCCTTGTCGACCAGCGCCGGTTCGTAGCATGCGGCGTAGTAGACCAGCCAACGCAGATACGGGCCGCGCGACGGATCGTCGAGTGCCGGTGCCAGACCCGCTTCGGGGAACAGATCGGCCAGATAGATGAAGATGGCGACCTGTTCGGTAATCAGCGCATCACCGTGCAGGATGGCCGGCACTTTGCCCAGCGGATTGATCGCGAGATACGGTGCCCTGCGTTGCTCGCCGGCCTTCATGTTCAACACCTTCAACTGATACGGGACGCCGAGTTCTTCGAGCAGCGTGAGCGCGCTGACGGAGCGGCATTGCGGTGAGTGAAACAGTGTGATCGTGCGGTCGGTGGTCATGGTGGGAGCCTTTCTGGGTAAGTGTCGCGGAGAAAAAACCAGCGTCCATTTGGCGTTGGCTGGATGGCTCCATGCTAGACGCCCATACCTGTCAGTTTGTGTCAGGTATGACTACACTTGCGGGTATGAGAGCCAGCCGCCTCCTTTCCATCCTGATGACCTTGCAGGCGCGCGGACGCGTGACCGCGCAGTCGCTCGCCGACGAATGCGCGGTCTCGTTGCGCACGATCTATCGCGACATCGACGCCTTAAGCGCCGCGGGCGTCCCTGTCCACAGTGAGCGTGGTGCGGAAGGCGGCTACCGTCTGCTCGACGGATATCGCACGCGTTTGAACGGCATGTCGTCGCAGGAAGCCGAGGCGTTGTTCCTCGCGGGCTTGCCCGGCCCGGTGCAGGCGCTCGGTCTCGGCGCGGTGATGGCCGGCGCGCAAACCAAGTTGCTGGCCGCGCTGCCGGCCGAATTGCGCTCGACTGCCGAGCGCATGCGCTCGCGTTTTCACCTCGACGCCCCGGGTTGGTTCGCCGATGCGGACCAGCCCGCGAACCTGCCGCTGATTGCCAACGCGGTGTGGGAGCAGCATCCGCTGCAGATTCGCTACCAGAGCTGGAAGGCCGAGAAATTTCGCCGAATCGAACCGCTCGGCATCGTGCTGAAAAGCGGCGCATGGTACGTGGTTGGGCGGGTCGGCACGGACAAGCGCATCTATCGTATTTCGCGCATTCTTGAATTGAGCATGCTGGACGAGACTTTCGAGCGGCCGGCCACCTTCGATCTGGCCACCTACTGGCAAGACAGCACTCAGCGTCTATCCGAAGAGATGCATTCGAGCGAGGCAACTTTGCGCCTGTCGCCGTGGGGCATGAAGATGCTCGACGCCTTTGTCTCGCCGTTCGCCCGTTCAGGCGCGAAAATCGGCGAGCCGGACCCGGTCGACGGCTGGTGTCTGGTCACATTGCCAGTTGGCTCCATCAGACAGGCCTGTGCGGAACTGCTGCGCTTCGGCACCGAGGCTGAGGTGCTGGCGCCGCCCGAATTGCGCGCTCATTTCGCCGAAGTGGCGGCTGCTTTGCACCGCCGCTACATGCAATGAGGGTGAGCGGTCACCATTAGCGTGGCCACCGATATATGCGGCGTTGAATGGCCGGCATATCGCGAGGATGCGGCGCGATTCACGTCTTCGTCACACACGCTACCTAGAGTGTGCCCGCGAATAAAACTCTAATCCCCAAGGGCAAAACATGTCACAGCGCAGCGGGTTGCGTGCTTTCTTCATGGTCGTTTGCGCGGCCTTAGTCGGTATTATCGTCGCGGCGTGCGGCTCGTCGTCCTCGTCGATTGCGCCGACCGGGCAGCAGCAGATTCGCCATGTCTTCGTCATCACGCTCGAAAACGAAAACTACGCGACCACGTTCGGCGCCAATAGCAAGGCGCCGTATCTGTCGCAGACGCTGGCTTCGCAAGGCGCGTTGGTGCAGCAGTACTACGGCACCGGGCACGTGAGCCTCGACAACTACATCTCGATGATCAGCGGTCAGGCGCCGACGCCGGAAACCGACAACGACTGCATCACCTATCAGGACTACAAGCTCACCGGCATGACACAGGACGGTCAGGCGATCGGCTCGGGCTGCGTGTACCCAGCCAGCATCAAGACGTTGCCGGACCAGTTGACGGCTGCCGGCTACACCTGGAAGGGCTACGAGGGTGATATGGGCAACGACCCGACGCGCGAAGCCGCCACCTGCGGCCACCCGACGCTCAACACGACCGACCTGACCCAGTCGGCAGAAGCGCCGAGCGCGGCCGTGCCATTGGGCGATCAGTACGCGACGCGTCACAACCCGTTCATGTACTTCCATTCGATCATCGACTCACCCGGCTGCGGCCAGAACGTCGTGAACCTGAACAGGCTCACCACCGACCTGCAGTCGATCTCGACCACCGCCAACTTCAACCTGATCACGCCGAACCTGTGCGACGACGGTCACGATTCGCCGTGCGTGAACGGCCAGCCGGGCGGCCTGACGAGCGCGAACACGTTCCTGCAGAAGTGGGTGCCGATTATTACCGCCTCGCCGGCATTCCAGAAGGACGGCCTGCTGATCATCAATTTCGACGAAAGCAGTTACGCAACCGTCACGCAGTCGGCATCCGGCGAGGATCTGATCTTCGCCGGCTCGACCTGCTGCAGTCAGCAACCGGGTCCGAATCTGCCGGCGTTCCCGCAGACTTCGTCGCTGACGTACAGGGGCTTGACGATCAACCTGACCAAGCAGAGCTTCGGCGGCGACCAGACCGGCGCGGTGATGATTTCGAAGTTCATCAAGCCGGGGACGGTGTCGACGGTGCAATACAACCACTACTCGATGCTCAAGAGCATTGAAGACATCTTCCAGTTGGGTTATCTGGGCTATGCAGGGCAGCCCGGCCTGGTCGGGTTCGGCAACGACATCTTCACGAACCTGTAAGCAATCAGATGAGGTTTTTTGCAACACGATTCACCGGGCGCACGGCCACCCGATGGGCGGCGCTCGCAGCGCTGCTTGGCGCCGCGTGGCTGCCGTTCGCGGCAGTGTCGGCACCGGTGCCGACGGTGGCCGGCGCGCAACCCATCTACAGCGATGCCGCAGCGCTCGGCAAGCTGATGTTCTTCGATGCGTCGTTGTCGGCCTCGGGCAAGATGTCGTGCGCGAGCTGCCATAGCCCGTCGCACGCGTACGGGCCGCCTAACGGGCTGGCCGCGCAGTTCGGCGGCCCCGACATGCACCGGCAAGGCACGCGCGCCGTGCCGAGCTTGCGCTACGTGCTGAACCGCACGCCGATGTGGAGTCATGCGCAGGCGGCCAGCCTGTCCGAGCGGCTGAGCGAGACGGACAACGCACCGGTTGGCGGCTTCGGCTGGGACGGGCGCTTTAACCAGTTGCACGATCAGGCGAGCTTCCCGCTGTTCAATCCCAATGAGATGGCCAACCGGGACCCGGCGGCCTTACTCGCGAAACTGGAGCGGGCGCCCTATGCCGCCCGCTTCAGGGAAGTGTTTGGCCAGAACATTTTTGCCGACCGCACCAAAGCGTTCGCGCAGGCGATGGCCGCGATCGAGCGTTTCGAGCTCGAAGATCCGAGCTTCCACCCCTACACCAGCAAGTTCGATTACTACCTCGACGGCAAAGTGCAACTGACGGCGCAGGAGTTGAGAGGCAAGAAACTGTTCGACAGCCCGACGGGCGGCAATTGCGCCTCCTGCCACATCGACCAGGTAGGCGTCGACGGCTCGCATCCGCTTTTCACCGACTTCAACTTCCAGGCGCTTGGTGTGCCGCGCAATCCGGAGTTGCGTGCGAACGCGGACCCGAAGTACTTCGATATGGGATTGTGTGGACCATTGCGCACGGATCAGTCGGGCGACAAAAGCAACTGCGGACTTTTCAAGTCGGTGTCGCTGCGTAATACGGCGACGCGCCAGGTGTTCTTCCACAACGGCCGCTTCCATACGCTGAAGGACGCGCTGCGCTTTTACGTGCAGCGCGACACCAATCCGGCGAAGTGGTATCCGAAAGACGCGCACGGCAAGGTCGATAAATTCAACGACCTGCCGGTTGCGCTGCGGGTGAATGTCGATACGACCGATGAGCCGCTTACGCGTAAAGCGGGCGAGCGTCCCGTGTGGTCGGAGCAGGATATCGACGACGTCGCCGCGTTCCTCGCGACGCTGAACGACGATTACGTACTGAAACCGAAGCAGCCGAAATAACAGCCGCGGGCAACGACAGGCACATCAGCCAGCGGCTTTTCATCAGACGATTTTGGGGCGGTTTGGTGCCTATTTTTCAGGCAGGGATATAATGCGCGGATCCCTTTTCTTTCCGTCCCCGTTATGAGCCGGTTACTTTGCCTGATCGTGCTTTCGCTCGGCCTGATGCAAACCGCCACAGCCGACGAAACCAATGACCGCATGTCCGCGTATTTGACGCAGAAATTCGGACTGGCAAAGGAAAAGGCTCAAAAGATTTCCGACGCGGTACAGTCCGCTGCATCGAAATATTCACTGCCGCCGGCGCTGCTGCTGGCGATCATCTCGATCGAATCGCGCTTCAAGGAAAAGGCCAAGGGTCCCAATGGCGCGACCGGGCTGATGCAGGTGGTGCCGGGCGCCCATCGCGGGATGCTGAGAAACGTCAAGGACCTCACCGAGCCGACCACTAACATCGACATGGGTTCGGCAATCCTCTACGGCTACATGCGCTCGGCAAACGGCGACATGAACGCGGCGCTCAAGAGCTACGGGGGATCGCAGGCGTACGCAAGGAAAGTGAACTTGCGCGTGGAAGATTTCGCCGGCGTCGCAGCGCCTCAGGAGGTCGCATCGCATCTGAGCGCACAAACGGGCATGTGCGAGGCCGATCGTTGTCCGGCACCGGAAAACTGGGCCGACGCTTTCACGATACCGGCCGGCAACACAACGACTGCTACGAATGCCACGAACGCCGCCGGAGTGAACGGCACGCCGACGCTGCAAAGCACATCGCCTGCCACGCCGCACTGAGCAGTCGCTCTCCCTGATTTTCCTCTTTGTCGTGCGTCCGCACTGAAGCTGCGGATCGAACTGTCACGCCATGCCCGGCGGCGCGGGGGCAAGCGCTGCGCGCTTTTTACGCACGCCTGGCAACCGCTCTACAATGCATTTCCATCTGAGCTCACGCTGCGCCTTTTTCGATCGACCATGTTCACCTTGTTTTCCAGAACCACCGCCGTTTCGCTTGCCGGCCTGCTGACACTTGTCGCTTGCAGCAGCGCACCTCAGCCAAAATTCCAGCAGGAATTGTTCGAAACAGGCGCAAGCCCTTACGCCCGAAACTTCAACTCGAGCACTACGGATACGTGCGAGGCTGCGCGCCGCGCGCTGCTGAGCCAAGGCTATCTGACGACGATGACGCGCACCGATACCGTCGACGGAACGAAAAACTTCCAGCCGACGGGCGATACCCACATCGTTGTCGAATTTCACGTGGTGTGCACGCCGGGAGAAGAGGCGAGCGATACGAGCATCGTCTACGTCAACGCGGTGCAAAACGGTTTTGCGCTGAAGAAAAGCGATACATCGGCGAGCGTCGGGCTGAGCGTGCTGGGTTCGCTGTCGTTGCCGATCCGCTCGAACAACGACGCGATGGTCAAGATTTCGAGCGAGACGATTCCGTCGGGCAAGTTCTACGATCGCTTCTTTGGCCTCGTCGATCACTATTTGCAGACGGTGGTGCGCACGCAGCCGGTTGTGAGCAACCGTATCGAGACGCGCATTTTGCCGGTGCCGGTGCCGGTTCCGATTCAGATCGAAGCGCCGGCTCCGGCACTTCTTCCTGAGATGCCCGATGCAATCGACAAAGCTGCTGCCGCGATGGTGCAACCGGCAAGCGGAGCGAGCGTGGCGCCGTGAACCATGGCCGTCGAACCTTGCCAGGTTCAGACTGATCAAGGGCTGATCAGCCTTTGATCTCATCACGTGGCGGTACTTATCCTATGTCTTTTACTTCACACGTATACATATGTAGTAATAGTTAACAAGGGTTAACCCCTTCTGTGGATAACTCTCCAATTCCCTGTCACATCAGAGTCATGCAGAAACCATAACCCTGCGGAACACGTCTGTAGAAAAACTACAAAGTCGGGATAACTTTGACGCAGCTTGCCTCGCACCGCGTCTTATCAAGATTTCGCGCACAGGCTGTCCGACGCGATATCCCGAAGTTATTCATAGGCAATTGTGGATAACTCGCGTAGCCGGGCATGCTTTGCTGGGTGGCGAATCGGCTTTTTTCGTCAATGACATTCGCTCGCCACCGTACAGACCGGGCCTCGCGAGGCGCGCACATTGAGGCTGGAAGGTACAAAGATTGCGTCTATGTTTTTGCAAGCGCAACTGTTGCTATTTAGTCAAAACCATTTCGGCAACGCCCTATCCAGGCATAGAGTTAAAGTGTTTTCTGAAGTTATTGGTGCAGTGCGGGGGTGTGCGATGAAACGTAGAACAGCACGACAGCTAGTCCGTCTTCTTTCGGATATCAGACATGCCAGCCACTGCACGACGCTGCGGGCGGCGGCTACTAACCGGGCCATATCCCTCGCATCCTCCGAGCATGACGAGGACAGTACCGGTAGCGACGAAAGCAACGACGCCGCACACGAGGCGAATCACGACAAACCGGTCCGGAGCGGATCATGAGAGCGGCAAGCGAACAATCGCTGCGTTTTCTGGTCGAGAAATGGCTGGCGCCTGAACCGTCCGCTCCGGTTCGCGTTACTGAGTTCAGCCGCACCCGTCTTGGCGGCAGGCGTTATGTACGCGTGGAAACCTCTCCCGAGGCCGGATCGCGCGGTCTATTTTTCTTTCGTCACGACGACGGCTGCTGGTGTGTGTTTCCGCCCACTGCCGATACGCCCAAGCTTTTCACGCAGCCACTTGCCGCTTGATGACGGGCTAAACCCTCACGAAGCATGAGGCAAGCGATTACGCTCGCTCGCGGGGCGCCGGGCGGGCATCAGTTGGCACACGATCAAACCGGTGAGCATGAGTGCGCATCCGAACAGCGCACGCGCCGACAGTGTTTCGCCGAGCACGAGCCAGCCGGCGAACGCGGCAAAAACGCCCTCCATACTGAAAATCACCGCGGCATGCGAGGGTGCCGCGTGTTTTTGCGCGACCACCTGAATCGTATAGGCGACGCCCACCGATAGCGCACCGCCGTACAGTATCGTCGGCGCGGCGCGCTCGAGCACCACAAGACTGAGAGGCTCGATCGCGAGACCGATGGCCAGACACACGACCCCGCAAGTCACGAACTGCACGAGCGCCAGCATGAGCGTGTCGTGCCGCAGCGCGAAGCGGCCGACTAGCATCATCTGCACGGAAATCACCAGGGCGCCGGCAAGCTGATACCAGTCGCCATACAGGATCGAGAAGTGCTCGTTGACACTCAGAAAGTACATGCCGATCGCGGCTAGCGTCGCACCGAGCCACGTGCCGAATCCCGTTCGATGACGAAACAGCACGCCAAGCAGCGGCACGATCACCACATACAACGAACTGATAAAACCGGCGTTGGCGACCTTCGTGTATTGCAAGCCGATCTGCTGCAACGAAATCGACGCGGACAGCACGACACCGAGCAACACACCCGCACCGAGCAGTTCGCGTGCGCCGCCGGGTTCGCGTTTCGACAATTCCGCCAGCGCGGAGCGCCGCACGCAAACGATCAGGACTAACACGACCAGCGCGCCGAGCAGGAAACGCAGCCCGGTAAACAGAAACGGTCCGATCGTATCGAGGCTCAGACGTTGCGCGACGAACGCGGAGCCCCAGATCATGGCCGCGATCAGCATCAACAGATTGGCGCGCAGGTGTTGGCGTGTGTCGGGTTTCAAAGGTTGTTTTTCGAATCGGGTTGTCTTAACGCGGGGGAGGGGGCGCTTTCGGCTTAACCGTGATGCACGGCGTCTTGCGGCACGGACCCCTTTACCGGCACCGGCAATGGTAACGCGGGCAAGGTGACTACAAAACGCGCGCCACCCGAAGCCGCTTCTTCGAGCCGCACGTCGCCGCCATGAACCAGCGCGACGCGCCGCACGATCGCGAGGCCAAGGCCAAAGCCGCCGGTGTGCCGGTCACGGCTGGAGTCGAGCCGGTGAAACGGTTCGAATATGCGGTTGCGCTCGGCAAGCGGAATACCAGGACCGTCGTCCTCGACGATCAATACCAGTGCGCCTGCCGCGCCAGCGGCCGCGCTCAGCGAAATCGCCTGCCGCGCGTAGCGGGTACTGTTGCGCAACAGATTCAGCAGCGCGCGCGCGACCAGTTTGGGGTCGCAGACATGATACGTGGGCGTACGGGCAACCGGCATACGAGAAACCGGAGCGCGGCCGGCAGGCGCAACGGCGGCGCCCGTACCCGCGGGGGACAGGCCCTCCATGCTGACCGAAAGCGTCAGCGAGCGATCGGCGACGTCGTTGGCCATGCTCGCGGCCACGCTGTCGAGCAACTCATTCACCGACACCTGCATCAGCAGCCGATGCCCGTCGCCTTGTTCCAGGCGGCTCAAAGTCAGCAGTTCGGTGACGAGTTCGTCGAGTTCGCGCACGTCTTTGCGCAGTGCCATTTGCCTTTCGCGCTGACGCTCGGGCGACTCCGGCGACTGCAACAGCGCAAGGCCGAATTCGAGCCGCGCTAGCGGCGTCTTCAGTTCGTGTGAAATGCCGTGCATCATTTCACGTTGATGCAGGATCGACGCTTCGATCTGCCGAGCCATTTCGTTGAACTGTTGCGACAAGTCGTAGATGTTCGATTTCTTCGACAACTGCGCGCGGGTCGACAGATCGCCGGCGCCGAACGCGCGCGCCGCGGCTTCCAGCTTGCGCAACTCGCGCCAGTGATAGAGCACCCACACGACCACTGAAAGCAGCGTGGCGAGCGCGACCAGCGCATACGCGAATGCCTGAATCTCGACGGTGGTGGCCTCGTAGCGGCGCGAATTGACGACGGTGCCATCCGACAGCGGCAGGTAGTAACTCGTGGCGTCGTCGTTCAACACCAGCTTGCCAGCGCGCAACTCGTGCCATTGACGCTCGCCGACCAGCGGTTTGACCTCGTCGGTCGTCATCAACCTGAAGTCCTGGGCGCCGTGTTTTTTCAGTTCCTCGAGCGCCGCAGCGCGTTCCGGGCCCGCGTGTCGTTGCAAGTAATCGTCGAGTACGAATGCGTACGTACGGTCCGTGTCGCGCTCGGTTTGTGTGACTCGCTCATGGAACAGTTGCGAGAATGAGATGTTGATGAACGCAATGGTGAGACCGCCACCGATCAGAACGATCAGATACAGCCGGATCAGGGAGCGGAGCATTCATTCCTCCCATGCCGAAGGACTAAACAGATAACCGCGGCCCCAGATCGTCTTGATTTTGTGCGGCTCGGGCGACGCATCTTCGAAACGCCGGCGCAGCCGTGAGATCCCGGCGTCGACGGTGCGATCGAGGCCGTCGAATTCGATGCCGCGCAACTGCCTGAGAATGTCGTCGCGGCTTAGTACGGTGCCGGCTGCGCGCGCAAGGATCAGCAGCAGGTTGTACTCGGCGGTCTTCAGCTCGACCGGCTGGCCGCGCCAACTCACGGCGCGATCGGGCGGCGAGATCACCAGTTCGCCGAAGCTCAGCGTGCCGTCCTGCGTGGACGGCTCCGCACTTTCGGCCGGCTGCGCGCGGCGCAACAACGCGCGGGCGCGGGCGACCAGCACACGCGGCTCGATCGGCTTGATGACGTAGTCGTCGGCACCGGTTTCCAGTCCGGCGATCTGATCGAATACGTCGACGCGTGCCGTCAGGATCAGCACGGGCACGCGCGAAAAACTGCGGATTCGCCGGCAGACCTCCATGCCGTCCATGTTCGGCAGCATCAGATCGAGAATCACCAGTGCCGGGTTGTGCTCGCGCACGGCGGCCACGGCGGTGTCGCCGCGTCGCACGATTGTCACATTGAATTCGTAGCTGTTCAGATATTCCCCGATCAGCTGCGCGAGGCGATCGTCGTCCTCGATCAGCAGCACGCTGGTCTTAAGAGGGGCGTCGTTCATATGGGTCTCCACTATCAGGCGCCGATTCTATCCGCGCGTGCCGCGAGGGGATACGTCGCGAACATTCGCGAACACTTGAACACAATTGCGCACACATTCTCCCAACTTCAGGACAGACGTGGCACGGCGGGGTCCCTAGACTGCGGCTTCCGTTCCAAATAAAAAGTCCTGATCGTGCGCAAACGCCTCTCTTATCTGTGTATTCCGCTGCTTGGCCTGACCTGCTCGTCGATCGCTTACGCCGAGAATTTCTATCTGTTTTCGCTGGCCGGCGGTGTGGCGCCGCGCTATCAGGGTAGCCGCGACTACCGCCCGTTTGTCGCGCCGTTGATCGCCGCGGAGTTCAGCAACGGCATCTTTTTGAGCCCGACGGACGGCCTCGGTTACAAGCACACCTTCGCCAACGGGCTGTTTGCATCCGCGGCGCTCAGCTATGACTTCGGCCGCACCGACAGCAATCGTGCCGATTTGCCGGGCTCCGACTACCTGAAGGGCATGGGCAAGATTCCGGGCTCGGTGATGGTGTCCGTACAGCTCGGCGCGCATCTGTTTGGTCCGTCGACCGTCAGCATCACGCTGGATCAACCGGTCACGCACACGAGCCGCGGTACGAGCGGGCACATCGATCTGACGGTGCCGGTGCTGCAAACCGTCGACAACGAAATCAGCATCACGGGCAGCGTGCATGCCGGTAGCGGCCGCTATACGCAGACCTTTTTCGGCGTGACCGATGCGCAGGCGAGCACGAGCCGCTTTCAGCCCTATGCAGTGAAGGGCGGGTTCGACAGCGCGAAGGTGTCGGCGGCCTGGACCTACAGTTTTTCGCCGCGTTGGTCGGTGCATACCGAAGGCGGCGTGACGCGCCTGCTCGGTGCGTCGGCGAACAGCCCGATTGTGCAGTCGAAGAACAACTACTTCGCGATCACGGCGCTGACGTATCGCTATTGATGCGCGTGTTGACGCAACTGCTGGTCGGTTGTGCGGATCAACACTCTCGACGATCTGACTTCCTTGCAAGGAGCTCGCGATGTTTGCATGGCAAACCCCTCTGTCCAACGCGTGGCAGGACAGCATGATTTCGTCGGCGCGCGCGCAGGCGATTGGCGTCGACAGCATGCTGCTGACCGGTGCGACTGGTTTTATCGGCGGCAATCTGCTGGTGACCCTGGTTAATGCCGGGCTGGTCGAACGCATGGTGTGTCTGGTGCGCGGCGCCAGCGTGGCCGATGCGCTCGCGCGGCTGCGCGCTTCGGCCGTGCGTTGCGGGCTGCCGCACGCTCGTGCCCAGCGAATCACGGAAGCCAACGTGATGGTGGGCGAACTCGGCAGCGAGTTTTCGGAAATCGATCTGGCGCGGCTCGCCAGAGCATCGCACGTGATCAATTGCGCGGCGCTTGCATCGTTTTCGACACATCCTCAAGTGCTCGATACGAATGTGCACGATACTTTGCGTTTCGTGTCGCGTTTTGTCGGCAGCAAAAAGCTGCGGCGTTTTCTGCACGTGAGCACGGCGATGGCGTGCGGCACGCAATGTGGCGCGACTGTGCAGGAATCTCCGTTCGGCTATGGTGAAACCCGCCACCTCGTGCCGTACACGCAAAGCAAACGCGAAGTCGAACGCCTGCTGCGCAGCACGTATCCGAATCTGCCGCTGGTCGTTGTGCGGCCGTCGATCGTAGTCGGTCATACGGTGCTCGGCACACTGCCTTCGGCCAGCATTTTCTGGGTGTTTCGCGTGGTGCACACCGCGCGGCGCTTCACGGCACGGGCAATGAACCGCATCGACGTAGTGTCCGCCGACGATTGCGCGCGCGCGCTCGCGCTGCTGGCAATGAAGCCGTCGCTGGCGTTCGATACGTATCACGTGTCGGCGGGTTCGGAAGCGCCGACCATCGGTCAGATCATCAGCGCCATGGACGAAGCCACCGGCGTCTCCGGGCGCCGCTATTCGATGTGCCGCGTGGGCGACTTCGGCAGGATCGCGCGCGAGGTAGTGGGCCGTGACCGTTGCGGCAGCGGCCGTCTGCTCGAACATGCGCTGCGTCTGTACGCCGGTTTCGCGGAGCTGGACTACACGTTCGACAACCGCCGCCTGCGCGACGAGATCGGCTTCGAGCCGCTGCCGTTCACGGACTACGTGAGCGAATGCGTGCGGACCTCGCGCGGGGTGGGGATTGCCGAGCAGATGCGCTGGGATTTCAAATAGACCCTCACCAGGTCACTACCGGCGATACAGTGAGCGATTCGCGCGAGATTCGCGCAACGCCCGGGTGACTCAGGACACCATGGACTTACCATCGACTCATGCCGGCGACGGATTTTCAGGCAGACACAATGGACGAGAAAGACTGGATCGCCGGCGCCGCCAAGGCGCTGGCGATCATCGAAGCATTCGACGAAGAGCATGCACGCATGACGCCGACCATGGTGGCCACGCGCGCCGGGCTCTCGCGCACGGCGGCACGCCGCTACCTGCTGACGCTGCGCGAACTCGGCTACGTAGACACCGACGGCAAGCTGTTCTGGCTCGCGCCGCGGGTATTGCGGCTCGGTCAGTCGTATCTGGATTCGGCGCGCTTGCCGCGCACCGTGCAGCCATTTCTCCAGCGCATCACCGCCACCTTGCAGGAGACGGCGCTGGTCGCGATTCTCGACGAACACGACGTGGTGTACGTCGCGCGCAATGGCGTGAACCGGGCGATGGCGGTCGGCTTCGTGCTGGGCTCGCGGGCGAGCGCGCCGCTGTCGTCCGCGGGTTTGGTCCTGCTGGCGTTCCAGGCGCCGGAAAGCATCGAGCAGTGGCTGGCGTCCTATCCGATCAAGGTATTCACGCCGCATACGTATTCGACCGTCGAACGCTTGCGCGAAGTGCTGGGCGAAATTCGCCGCGACGGTTATGTCGTCACCGATCAGCAACTGGAACTGGGTATGCGTGGCGTCGCGGTACCGTTGCGGGACCGGCACGGCTCGGTTGTGGCCGCGATTAGTGTGAGTATGCCGATCGGCCAGGAGTCAGCGAACGCCGCGTTGCATCGGGTGCTGCCGACCCTCCAGGAAACCGCGAGTCTGCTCAGAAACCTGATCTGAATGCAGCACTAGGTAATCTCCCTGATATGGTCTGCTTAATGAGTGAAAGCATATCGAAAGCAAGCTGTCTCCCGGAAAATACATATCGACTTTTGCGCATGACAAACCGCATACACTGCGTAATACTCTCCCGCGGGGAGCGGGAAGGGGCCTCGAGCGCCGTCTGCTTCACCGTTAAGCTATTTCATTCAATTTGACTCAGTCGTCCAGGTTTGGGGAACAACACATGAAAAAATTCATCGTCTCGCTCGCAGCCGCATCGATCGCGCTGGTCTCCGTTCAAGCTTTCGCACAGGCATCGGACGCAGCAGCGCCGGCTGCTGCAGCTAGCACGCCGAAGAAGCACCACATCAAGAAGCTGAAGACGCACGGTAAGCGCGCTGCGGTTTCGTCGGCCGCTTCGGCAGCTGGCACGAACGACAAGGGCGCGGCAAATTAAGCATTTCGCTTGGTTTTGTCGGGCGAACCCTGCCGGTTTGCCTGCGCCTGCCGCTAGCCGGCGGGTGCAGCGCGGCGCCGGTCGAATACCGCCAGCAAAAAGGCCAGAGCTTCTGCTCTGGCCTTTTTGTCTTGAACGGCGGGTATTGGCCGCAGTTCAGTCCGCAAGGCCGCGCTTGATAACCTCGTTGAGCAGGCCGGTCATGCCTTCCGGATGGGTGGCGGCGCGCTCTTTCAGCTCCGTGACGAGGTCGCCATTCAGCTTGCAGGCGAACGCGACGAGCCCTTGGGCCTGGTCGAGCTTGCGCTGTTCACGGCGATCCAGCTTTGGCTCGGCGGCAGCGGCTTTGCCGAAGCGCTCGGCGGTCGACAGTTTCATTGCATTGTTCAGCTTGAGTGCCTTGTTCTTCTCAAGGTCGGTTTTTTTCATCGCCATACGGAAGGCCTCTGCCAGATAAGTAATCCCGCATTGTACGCATCGCGCCGTGCGTGGAGCTAACGGCGGCGATTGCGCGGGTAAAGGGCGCTCGAGCGCGGCTCGGACGGCGAGGAATTTGAGGCGTTGCGCGTTGTTCAGGCGGGCGGTTCGGGCGCGCCCGCCACGCTGTCCATCAGAGCGCGCATGCGTTGCCAGTGCGTGCCTTCCCAGAACACCCGCCGGCACACGTCGCAGGTGACGAACTGGTTGTGCCGTTCGAGCACGCCGTCGGGCGCGCGGTCGCCGACCTCATCTTTGGCGATACGCCGCAACGGCGCATTGCACATCAGACACAAACGGAACGGTTGCGCGCTGCCGGCCAGATCCAGCCTTTCAAACACTTCGCGTAATTGTTCGCGCGGCCGCAGCGTGCGGACGTAGCAGCCATGCGTGATGGCGCGGCGTTTCAATAGCTCGCGGTCGCGTGTGAGAACGATGCGTTGCTGGGCGGCAGCGAGCGCTTCGATATCGGCGTCGGGATAGTGGTTGTCGTAGAGCGTATCGAAGCCGGCTAGCCGCAGCAGCGGGGCGAGACCGCCTAGATGTGCATCGGCAATGAAGCGCACCACGCGCAGCGGATGCTCGCGCACGCGCAATAGCGGCTGGATGTCCAGCGATTCAAACTTCGGATAAACGGAGATGCGATCGCCGTCGGATAGCGGATGATTGAAACCAACCGACTCACCGTTCACCAGAATCAGTTCGACCTCGGTGTGCGGCACCCCGAGCACTTCGATCATATGTTTAGCGGTGGCGCCGTGCGCGCAGGCGCAACTGAACGCGCGCCGGCGCAGGGGCCGGGCGAGAAAATCGTTCAGCTCCTCATAGAAGCGGAATGTCGCGGTGACCATCGCATCAGTATCGCACCGTGTTCATTTGCGCGCTGTCCTGCACGTGTCGCGCGGGTGTGCTTTACTGCCAGTTCTTTAGAAGACGGAGCGACAGATGGACATCGGTTTTATCGGTCTCGGCGAGATGGGCGCCGCGATGGTTGCAAACATTTTGAAAGCCGGGCACCAGGTGCGCGTGTGGAACCGTTCGCCGGAACGCGCGCGGCCGCTCGCCGACGCAGGTGCGCAGATCGTCGCGACACCGGCCGAAGCGTTTGCTGGTGACGCAGTGTTCTCGATGCTGGCCGACGATACCGCGCTGCGCGAAGTCGTCACTGCGTCGCTGCTGGAACACGCGCCGCGCGGTTTGATCCACGTGAATATGGCGACGATCTCGGTGGCGCTGGCCGAGGAACTGGCGACGGCGCACGCCTCGCGCGGCGTCCATTACGTCGCTGCACCGGTGCTGGGGCGGCCCGACGTCGCAGCGGCAGGCAAGCTGACGATCGTGGCGGGCGGTCCCGCTGAGTCGATCGATCGCGTTCAACCGATTTTCGACGCCATCGGCCAGAAAACCTGGCGCATCGGTTCGTTGCCGCAACAGGCAAACGTGATGAAGCTCGCGGCGAACTTCATGTTGGGCGCCGCGGTTGAAACGCTCGGCGAGGCCGCTACGCTTGTGACGGGCCACGGCCTTGCGATGCAGGATTTTCTCGATGTCATCACGAGCGGCCTGTTCCCGGGACCGGTGTATTCGGGCTACGGCAAACTGATCGCGGAGCAGCGCTACGAGCCGGCGCTGTTCAAGGCGCGCCTCGGATTGAAGGACTTGCGTCTTGCGCTGGCGGCCGCCGATGCGGTCACGACGCCGTTGCCGATCGCGAGCGTGGTGCGCGACAGCCTGATCGAAGCCGTGGCGCACGGCGACGGAGAGAAAGACTTCGCGGTGCTGGGACAGGTCGCGGCACGGCGGGCAGGGCGCTGAGCGGGCGCGGGTGCGTCAGGATGCGCACGGGCATAATGGCGCCCTGATCTTTTTCCGGATTGAGCTCAATGAGTCTGCATACCTGGTGGCTTTTCGTCGCGACTGTTTTCGTTGTTTGCGCGATTCCCGGCCCGAACATGCTGCTGGTTATGACGCACGGCGCCCGGCACGGCCTGCGCCGTTCCAGCGCAACCATGGCCGGCTGCCTGTCGGCGCTGGTGTTGATGCTGGCGGTGTCGGCGGCGGGTCTTGGTGTGTTTCTCACGGCGTGGCCGACCATGTTCAACGCACTGCGGATGATCGGCGCGGCGTATCTCGTCTATCTGGGCATCAAGGCGTGGCGTGCACCGGTTGACGAAGGCGCTGCCGGCGCGGTCGAGGAACTGTCCGCGAGGCCCTTGCGTTCGCGCTTCGCGCTATTTCGCAATGGCTTCCTGGTGGCCGGCAGTAACCCGAAAGCCATCCTGTTCGCCGCCGCGCTGCTGCCGCAATTCATCGACGCCGCGCAGCCCAAGCTGCCGCAGTTCGGCGTGCTCGTCGCGACCGTGGCGGTCATCGAGGTGAGCTGGTATCTGGTGTATGCCGGATTCGGCACGCGGATCGGCGCCACCTTGAAGAGCCGCAGCGTCGCCAGGGCGTTCAATCGTCTGACGGGTGGTGTGTTCGTCGGCTTCGGCGCGATGATGGCGCTTGTGCGGCACTAGGCAAGTTATAGGCGAGTGGCGGCCTGCTGGGTGGCGCTTAACGCCGCTTGCCTGGCTCGGGACAATTTGTTGTACTTACGCAACGCTGAGGGTCAACCCTAATTTGCATGTTGCGACGCACCAAATCATTTGCTATAGTTCGTCTTGTCTCCTCCATGTCTCCTCTGATATGGATTCAGCCCGCCCACTTAGGCGGGCTTTTTTTTGCCCCGAATTTCCCGCGGTTTTCCAGAAAAGACAAAGCCGGCTGGCCCCTGTGCGAGGCCGCCGGCTTTGGTGCATCTGCGCCGAACTCAGAACTTATACGAGACCGCGAGGAACGAGATGATCGGGTCGGCTTTCAGTTCCGACTTTGAGACGCCCAGTTCCGTGCCGTCCGCCGCCTTGATGATGACCGACGAGGTGGTTTTCAGCGGAATGTACGTGACCGATGCCACGAGGCCCCAGTGGTCGGTGATGTTGTACGCGAGACCCGCGTTGAACACCGGCTGCCAGGACGACGACGCCTTCGCCGACACCTGCGTTTGCCCCGGCTTGCCCGCACCCGCTGCCAGCACCGAGCCGAGATTGTTCTGCGTCGCGCTCACGAAGTTCGGGCTCAGTTGAACGTCCGAGAACCAGTTATACGACACACCAATACCCACGAACGGCCTGAAATGGGCCGTCGGCTCATTGAAGTAGTACTGGAACAGCAGCGCCGGGCTCCACTGACGCACGCTCTTTACGATCGGGTTGGCCTGCGGATCGCCCAGATTCTGCTGACCGAGCGCGCCCGCCGGACCCGGCGGCTGAATGGTGCCGTGCCCATAGATCTTGAAGACCGGCGGCACACCCGCCACCGTCGTCACGGCAATATGGTCGGTAAGGTAATGGCTGAATACGAGGCCGACAGTATTCGCGGTATTGGTCGACAAGCTCGTGCCGCTGGACGTGAACGAGTTCGGCAGACGCAACGGTGTGTTGATCGGTGTCGGCGCGACGTTAGTGGTCAGCGGCGTGCTCGAATCCTGCGGCATGACGTGGAACCAGCCGAGCACGGCGACGTTGTCCCCCGCGTGTTGTGCGTGCGCACTGGCTGACAGGCAGATGGCCAGTATCGCGAAAAAGATTTTCTTCATGTTGTTCCTCCTGAGGCGCGCGTTGCGTTCTATGCGCGCGGCGAGCGACGGCGGCCGGGCTGCGCGGCCGCTGCGCTGGATATTCGGTGGACGCCGGCTGCCGCGCGTTTGCTGTGCGCGGCAGCCGGGACACGAACGCCTCGTTGCGTGTCGGCAGCGCGTGCTGCGTCCATTACTGGACGAAGGCGCCGATCGTGAAGTACGGCGAGGCCGCGTTGGTCAGATCGAGGTAGCCGAACACGCCACCCGTGAAGATCATCTTTCCGGTCGGCGTGGTGCCTGTCGAGGCACCCACTTGCGTCGTCGTCACCACACCCGGCACGGTCTGCGTGAAGTCCAGATTCAGCGCGGTCGCGAGCGATGCCTGCGAGGCGTTGAACGGATCGAGCAGCGTGGCCTCCGTGCCTTCGAGCGCGGTGGTGCGATAGTCGAACTGGCTATCCACGCCGATGTACTCGCCGTTCTGCGAGTTCACTGCAATCGCGCTTTGCGGCGCCAGGATCGAGATGCCGGACTCGTCGTCCGCATACGGGCCGAGTGAGCCGTTCACCGGTGTCGTCACCGATGAATTCGCTGCGCCGGTCCGTACCAGAATCGGCACCAGCTGATTTTTCAGCTTCCCCACGATCATGTAGCCGCGAGCTTTGGGTGTCGTGGCAAGCGTCGGTTTAGCCTGGCCGAGGAAGTTGTCGGTTTCGAAAGCCCCGCTGCCGTCGGACGACTGCGCGAAGTTCGTACCCGGTTGCTGACACTTGCCTGCGTTGACCCCGGAGTTGTCGCACTCGGTCCACGTACCGTCCGCATTGATCGTGATCTTCGTATCGACCGCGACCGGCGCGAAGTTTTGCGACGGGACCTGGTGATAGCCGAGCTGGTTGTAGGTGCCGGCCACGTTCGCGATGTTCGTTTCAATCGACGAGAAGCCGATGAACGGGTAATACGGGAACGTCGTATCGGGCACCGCGCCTACGCCGAGAATCCCGGCGAAGGAAATTTCCGCCCCCGGAATCGTGCCGCCGGCCACGCCTTCGCCGACAAAAATCCGCGCCGGACGATTCGGGTCGAGGCTCGCGCCGTTCAGGCGGAATGCGCACTGATTCAGCTTGGTGGTCGGCAGCAGGGTTTCCTGGGTTAGCGTGCCGCTTGCGGTCTGGCCGGCGCGCGTCGGCGCGACAGTGCCCGTGGTGGCCGGGATCGGCGATTCGATATAGCTGATTTGCCACGTCATCTTGGTTGTGTCCATCTGCAGCTTGACCAGTTCGCCGTCACCGCCGCCGCCCGTGAACACCGTGCCGTAGTCGAGCGACGCAGGACACAGACGCACTTCGGTCACCGGTCCGTCGCCATTGCCGCCGCCACCGCTGCACGCCCCCAGTAACGGTGCTGCAAGAGCGAGCACCGAAAGGATTCTCCATTTCATACCGCCTCCAGAATTTTCTCGTTGTGAGTGGCAGGCTCCCTGTCCCGCCACCTTTTGCTCTAGTTATGTCTCGTACTGCGAACTGCCGGTCCTTCAGTCCTTACTTGCTGATCTGCGCGCCGATGCCGAAGTAGGGGGCGTTTGGCGTATCTGAGTTCGCCGAGGTCGGCGTGAGGCCGCCGTTCTCAGCGCCCTGGATGGCGATGGCGTAGAGACCGCCGGACGCAATCGCAAAGCCGGTTTTGCCGTTGGTGTCCTGCACGCCGACGAGACCCGGACTCGGCAGCCCGTAGCCCAGACCAAAGCCGCTTTCCGCCGACGAGGAGCTCGGATTGATGAAGGTGCCGACTGCACCCTGGATCAACGTTGCGGTGTACTTGAAGTTCGAGTCCGCGCCAACGTAGCCGCCATCGAAACCACCGGATGCAAGCGGCGTGGCCGCGGCGAGCATGGCGATGCCGGACTCGTCGTCGACCTTTGCCGTCAGCAGATTGCTCGTGTCGACAAAACCGGTGCGGACCACCAGCGGTACCGTGGCGCCGTTGACCTGACCGAGAATCATGTGGGCAACGCCCGACTTGCCGGTTGGGCCCAGAACCGGGAGCTTGAATTGCGCGACGATCTGCGGGGCCTTCTGACTATCGAAATACCCATTGCTGTTCAGCGTCAACGGATCGCCGGTGGTGAGGCAGCCGCCGGCGTTTGGCGAATAATTCGGATTCGCGGCGTTGCTGCTCGTACAGGTGCCGCTGGCGTCGAACGTTTCGACCGTGTTGGTCGCGACCGTCGCGTAGTTGCCCGACGGTGTCAGGTGGTAAAGCAGGCCGTTGTACGTGCCTGGCAGCTTGGTGATATCGGTCGTCGTGCTCGCGAAACCAAGAAACGGATAGAAGTCAAAATGCCGATTCGGCACCGCGCCGACGTTCGAGCCGAGCAGGCCGAGGTTCAGGCCACTGAACTGCACCGTCGCACCCGGGATGCCGCCACCAGCCACGCCCTGACCGACGAGGATCATCGGGGGATTCGGGTTATTGACGAAATCGGGTGTCGTGTAAGGCTGACCGTCACCGGCGGCGGTGCCGGTCCCTGCGCCGAGAATGAAGGCGCAGCGTATTTGTTCGGCGGTCGGCAGCGCGCCGGTCGGCGGGTGGATCACGGCGCCCGTGATCTGTGTGCCCGCGCGCGTCGGCGTGACTTGACCCGTGCGCAACGGAATCGGTGATTCGAGCCACTTCAGCGTGTACGTCATCGCCGTCGCGTTGATGTTCAGTTGCACCACTTCGCCACTGCCGGCGCCGCCGAGAAAGGTGGTCTTCCCAATGTCCGCGGTAGCGGGGCACAGCGGGGCCGCGGCGGCGCCGGTGGACGGTGGGCCCTGCACGCCGCAACTCGAGCCCGAGCATTGCGGGGCATTGATCGTGCCGGGATCGCTGGCCTTGCCGCCGCCGCAAGCAATAAGCAATGGCGTCGTAGCGATGGCCATCGCCAGGCCTCGAATAATGGCGTACGACATGCTGCTGTCTCCCTTCATGTAATTGTGCGAACTAATTTCGCTGCGCGTTTAATGCCTGTCAATTGAATGAGCCGTCTAAAAAGATCGATTCAAACAGGACATTGTTTGTCGGACGCACACTACGCGGGACTTCGCAGCCCTTTTAAACAAAAAAGGAATTTTCGCTTCCACAGTCGTACCGTTGCTTCGCTGCACGCCCTTGCCAGGCAAGCGTTACAGCAAAATGGCTCTATCTTCTTCGAACGACCGTTCGAGAAAAAATCCGGAGTTTCCCTATGCGGAAAACTATGCAGGACGGGTCGATTTTGGGAATGAATTACCGTCGGTTGGTAAGCATTCCGATTTTTCTTTTTAAAGTAATGCGGGCTACTACTGATTAACGGCAAAAGAGGAGTTTGGCGGGCAGGTTTTTAAAACAAAAAGGCCGGTCTGTAAAGACCGGCCTTTCAGTGGATTGGCAGTGGAAGACGTCTGTATCTCGAACTTGCTCAGCGTTTCAAGCCGGCTTCTTCCGCGGCGCCGATGGCGAGGTTCATGCACTGGATGGCCGCGCCCGATGCGCCCTTGCCCAGGTTATCGAGGCGCGCGACGGTCACGAAGCGCTCTTCGTTGCCGAACACGAACAGGTCGACGCGGTTGGTGTCGTTGTTCGCTTGCACGTCGAAGAAACCGCCGTCGAGATTCGCCTCGGAATCGAACGGTGCGACGTGCACGAAGGCTTCACCCGCGTAGTACTCGGCGAACAGCGCGCGCACGTCTTGCGGCGTGGTCTTCTTGGCCAACTGGTTCGGCGAGAAGAAGGTGGTGACCGCGAGACCCTTGTAGAAGTCACCGACGATCGGCGTGAATACCGGTGCCGAGTTCAGGCCGGTGTGCGCCGCCATCTCCGGCAGATGCTTGTGCGTGAGGCCGAGTGCATACGGGCGCGGACTCTTGAGCTTGTCGTTGCCGCCTGCTTCGTAGTCGGCAATCATTTTCTTGCCGCCGCCGCTGTAACCCGTGATCGAGTACGCGTGCGCGGCGAAGTCCGGCGCCACGACGCCGGCTTCGACCAGGGGACGCATGGCCAACACGAAGGCCGATGCGTGGCAGCCCGGCACGGCGATCCGTTTCGCGGTGCGCAGCCGCTCGCGTTGCGAGCGAGCCAGTTCGGGCAGGCCGTAGGCCCAGTCGGCCGACGTGCGGAACGCCGTGCTCGCATCGATCAGCACGGTGCGATCGTTTTCGACCAGCGAGGCCGACTCGCGCGAAGCGACGTCCGGCAGACACAGGAACGTGACGTCCGATGCATTGATGAGACGACGGCGCTCCTCGAGGTCCTTGCGCTTCGCTTCTTCGATACGCAGGATCTCCACGTCGGCGCGTTGCGACAGGTATTCGAAAATCTTCAGGCCGGTCGTGCCTTCCTGTCCGTCGACAAAAACTTTCGTGCTCATCTCGATCTCACTGGCTTACTGGAAACGGGGCGCGACACCGCGCCGGAACGCTATTTTAAGACCTGATAGCGACGGGTGTGCAAAAGGTGTGCAAAGCGGGGTGAAAAAACGACGATGCGCGCTTAAAGTGACATCGGCATGACGGGTTATGCGACAGATGCATGCCGATGCAGGCCGGTTCCGCGCAAATTGACGATACGTGGGAAGCGCTGCGGCGCTCGCATCGCGCGCGTGGCGGTGAGACCGCCAAGCGGGGCGAGTCTATGGAACCGTGCTATCAAACGCCTGCTTGCGCGCCCGCTTTCCATCTTGCCGTAGCGCCGGCAATGCGCACGCCGAACATCCGCGCCGTTTCCAGATCGCCCGCGGGCGGTGCTTCTTCCGGCGACGCATCCGCCGGGGACTGTGCCAGCAGGCCGGTAAAGCCGCCTACGTAGTTCAGATCGTTACGGGTGGCCGCCTTGGTGTTCGACGGCATCATGCCGGTGCCGACCCAGATCATGCTGTGTTGCATTGCCAGCGTGACGAAGTACTGGATCGTCGAGAACTTGTCGCCGTTCATGGTCGCAGAATTGGTGAAACCGGCGGCGATCTTGTCCTTCCAGGTTTGGCCGAACCACGGTTTCGAACTCGCGTCGGCAAATTTCTTGAAATCGGCGGACGGCCCGCCCATGTACGTCGGCGCGCCGAAGATGATGGCGTCCGCGGCCGCCAGCTCTGCCCAGCCGGCGTCGTCGATCTCGCCGACCGGCAGGAGTTTCGCGTCCGCGCCGGCTTCGAGCGTACCGGCCAGCACCGCCTCCGCGACTTTCTTCGTATGGCCGTAGCCGCTGTGATAAACGATGACGATCTTCGACATGGCATTCTCCGGCAAGTTGAAAAAGAGAGCTAAGGATAGCAGCGGCGCGTGGCGAGTTGATGGCGCCGCTACCGTCCGTAGTTGACCACCATCCGCGCGCTGCCAAGCGTGGCGGTGCTGATCTCATGATCGAACATGAGTGCCGGGCGCCCTTGTGCGAGGCGCAGGTCCGCGGTGCTCAGCGCATAGACGGTGATGATGTAGCGATGCGGTTTGCCGGGCGGCGGGCAAGGGCCGCCGTATCCATCGAGATCGAAGTCGTTGCGTGCCTCGAGCGCGCCGAGTTTCTTCAGGAAGCCCGATGCGCTGGCGTTCTCCGGCAAGCTGCCGACGGTGGCCGGAATGCCTGCCACGGCCCAGTGCCACCAGCCGCGGCCGGGTGCATCCGGATCGAAGATCGTGATCGCGAAGCTGCGCGTGCCGGCCGGCGCATTGCGCCACGTCAACTGTGGCGAGCGATTTCCGCCCTGGCAGTCATCCTGATTAAAAACCTGCGCCGCGTCCACGGCGCCACCCGCATGGAAGCTGGTGCTGGTTAGTGTGAACACGTCCTCGGCGAGTGCGTGTGGGATATGCGCCGCGAATAGCGCAAGACCCAGCATCGCGCAGGTGAAGGACGGCATCCGGCGGAACAGCGAAGCAAGCGAAACAACCAGGCAACGCGAGCGCATGTGCCGGTTCTCCTGTCAGGGGCGCGAGGCGGTTGTCCTCGCGAGGATTATTGTCCCTATTTTGTGCCCCAAGGTCGATTCAAGTCTAACATTCGCTTTGCGACGGCTCATTGTTGCCGCCGGCGGGTTTGGTGGGCGTGAAATCGGCTATAGTCGGAGGAATTGTCCGCGCGAATACAGACCGCGCACTCGGTCAATTCAAGTACCAAGAATAGAAAGGTATGTCGGAAGTTTTGGAGAGCGGTTTATCTGTCGAGGGGAGGGCAATGCAAGATCCAGTCAGGGTCGTGGTCGCTGACGACCATCCGGTGATTCTGTTCGGCGCCGAACAAGCGTTGCTCAAGTTTCCAGGTCTGCAGGTCGTCGCGCGCGCGCGACAGTCAACCGAGTTGATCAAGGTGCTGCAGACCATTCCGTGCGACGTGCTCGTCACGGATCTGGCCATGCCTGGCGGCCAGTATGGCGACGGTCTGCCGCTGATCGGCTATCTGCGCCGCAATTTCCCGGACCTTCCCATTGTCGTGCTGACGATGCTGGAAAACGCCGCGCTGCTCAAGCGGCTGAGCGAACTCGGGGTGACCTCGGTCGTCAACAAATCGGACGATCTGAGCCATATCGGGCTCGCGGTGCAGCACGTCAGCCGCAACCTCGAATACATGAGTCCGTCCGTCAAGGCGTCGCTCGACACGTTGCGCATGAATGCCGGCGGCAAGAACGAAGACGTGATGCTGTCGCGGCGCGAGCTCGAGGTGGTGCGTCTGTTTGTCTCCGGTATGACGATCAAGGAGATCGCGGAGCACCTTAATCGCAGCATCAAGACGATCAGCACGCAGAAGAATACGGCGATGCGCAAACTCGGGATCGATCGCGATTCGGAGTTGTTCCAGTACGCGCAGAGCAACGGCCTCTTGAATCTGTCTTCGCACTCGGCCGACGATACCGGCAGTGCGGCCTAGCCGCGACCATTCGTCCCGCCAGGCGAACTCCATGCGAACTCAATGAAAAAAGCCGCCTGTCGATGAGACAGGCGGCTTTTTTATTCCATCCGCATTAAGCGGCTGCGCTTACTGCGGCGTTGCGTTGGCGCCGCCGTGAGCCGCCGACCATTCGGCCGGTGCGTGCAGGAATTTTTCCACTTCGTCGAGCGTTTTGGTATCGAAGTAGTTATTTGCCTTGGCGACGCGCAACACGTCCCACCACGTGGCAAGCGCGTGCAGATCGACGTCGATGTCTTTCAGCACCGACACGCTTTCCTTGAAGATGTTGTAGTGGAACAGAACGAAGCAGTGGTTCACCGTTGCGCCGGCGGTGCGCAGCGCATTGATGAAGTTGATCTTGCTGCGGCTGTCCGTGGTCAGATCTTCGACCAGCAGTACACGTTGCCCTTCCGTCAGCAGACCTTCGATCTGCGCGTTACGGCCGAAACCCTTCGGCTTCTTGCGCACGTACTGCATCGGCACCATCAGGCGGTCGGAGAGCCAGGCCGCGAACGGGATGCCGGCGGTTTCGCCACCGGCAACCGCGTCGATCTGTTCATAGCCGACGTCGCGCAGGATGGTGGTTTCGGCCATTTCCATCAGGCCACGGCGCACGCGCGGATACGAGATCAGCTTGCGGCAGTCGATATAAACCGGGCTCGCCCAGCCGGACGTGAAAATGTACGGTGTCTCCGCGTTGAAGTGCACTGCTTGCACTTCCAGCAGCATCTTGGCGGTGGTGTCGGAGATCGTCTGGCGATCGAAGCCTGTCATGGGCGGATCCTTGGGTGTGAGCGAGGAGAAGCGGGCGCGAAGCCCGGTGGCGCAGCAAGCGGGGTATCCGCGCCATGATGGGCGGAATACGCGGCCGGTCGGTGGAGTACAGGCCGGCCGGTTTAACTGCGATTTTGCTGCGCGCGTAGCCCGACATTTTACCCGAAATGGCCCCTCCCGAGGAGGCTGTCGTGTGCATTCGCCGCGAATGACGGGCATAACGGCCACGCTGAACGGGACTTTCAGGGTTGGCTGGGCGCCGGTTTTATGGCTTGCTTGTGAGCGGCTTGGGGCACCTTTACACTCACGCGAATTTCCTGGCGGCCTTGCACGTTGGCCGTCGCCATGTCCTACGGAATGCTTTCAATGACTGCCGCTTCTTCTTCTGCCACCGAGACCTGTGAACCCGCCAGGCGTGGCTATGCGGGACGCGCGCTGATCGCGTCGGTGCTCGGTTACGCGATGGACGGCTTCGATCTGCTGATCCTCGGTTTCATGTTGCCGGTCATTGCTGCGGATCTGCATCTGAGTTCAGCACAAGCAGGTTCGCTTGTGACGTGGACCTTGATTGGGGCTGTCGCCGGCGGCCTGATTTTTGGCGTTTTAAGCGACTATTTTGGCCGCGTGCGGATGCTGACGTGGACGATTCTGATTTTTGCCATATTCACCGGCCTCTGTGCGTTGGCGCAAGGCTATACCGACCTGCTGGCTTATCGAACCATTGCCGGCATTGGTCTGGGCGGTGAGTTCGGCATCGGCATGACGCTGGTGGCCGAAGCGTGGCCCGCGTCGCAACGGGCCCGCGTGTCGTCGTATGTCGGGCTGGGATGGCAGCTTGGAGTGCTGGCGGCCGCGTTGCTGACGCCGCTGCTGCTGCCGATGATTGGCTGGCGCGGTATGTTCGCGCTTGGACTGCTACCTGCCGTGGTGTCGTTTTTCGTGCGGCGCAGCGTTGAGGAACCGGCACTGTTCACCGAACGCGTTGCGCGTGGCATGCGCAAGCTGCCGCTCAAGCTGCTGGTGGCCGACGCACGCACCACGCGCGCCAGCATCGGCGTGGCGATTCTCTGTTCAGTCCAGAACTTCGGCTATTACGGGCTGATGATCTGGCTTCCGAGCTATTTGTCGAAGACCTTCGGTTATTCGTTGACCAAATCCGGTGTGTGGACAGCCGTGACGGTTCTCGGTATGGCGGCTGGCATCTGGCTGTTCGGCATGGCCGCCGACCGGTTCGGCCGCAAGCCCACGTTCCTGTTCTACCAGGTGGGCGCGGTGGTGATGGTATTCGTCTACGCGCATCTGACAACCCCGATGGCGCTGCTGATCGGCGGCGCGGCAATGGGCGTGTTCGTGAACGGGATGATCGGTGGCTACGGCGCGCTGATTTCCGAGCTTTATCCCACCGATGCGCGGGCCACCGCGCAGAACGTACTGTTCAACGTCGGCCGGGCGGTCGGCGGTTTCGGGCCGGTGGTCGTAGGCGCATTGGCCGCGCGCTATTCGTTCGGCGCCGCGCTCGTTTTGCTCGCGTCGATTTATCTACTCGACGTCTTCGCAACGCTTTTTCTGATTCCCGAACGACGCGGCGCCGAACTCGAATGACGTGTGCTCGACGCCCGCGCAACGGTGAGCGGAATGGCCACTGGATGCGGCGCCGCAGCATTGCCGGCGCCTGTTTCGCTGGTGGCGAGCCGCGTTAACCAGTCAGTGCATCGACTCGTTCGGGGTGTACACTGATCGACCCGCGTAGCACTCCGCACCGTCTTGCGCTCCGCCGAGGTTCGACGCTGCGCCCAACCGGCGCACGCGAAAACCGCCGCCGTCGATTATCCATTCGATAGACGCGAAGCGCCGCCACGGGGCAGTGTGCCGGGCCCAATTACTTACGTCTCGCAGGTTAAAAAATGGACGAACAACTTAAGCAAAGCGCTCTCGCCTACCACCAGAATCCGAAACCCGGCAAGATTTCGGTCACGCCCACCAAGCCGCTGTCGAACCAGCTCGACCTGTCGCTTGCATACTCGCCGGGCGTCGCCGCGGCCTGTATGGCGATCTACGACGAACCGCTCGACGCGCAGAAGTACACCTCGCGCGGCAACCTCGTCGGCGTGATCACGAACGGCACGGCCGTGCTCGGTCTCGGCAACATCGGCCCGCTCGCCGCGAAGCCGGTGATGGAAGGCAAGGGTTGCCTGTTCAAGAAGTTCGCCGGCATCGACGTGTTCGACATCGAACTCGCCGAGTCGGATCCGGACAAGCTGGTCGAAGCGATCGCCATGCTCGAGCCGACGCTCGGCGGCATCAACCTTGAAGACATCAAGGCACCGGAATGCTTCTACATCGAGAAGAAGCTGCGCGAGCGCATGAAGATTCCGGTCTTCCACGACGATCAGCACGGTACCGCGATCATCGCCTCGGCGGCGATACTGAATGGCCTGAAAGTGGTCGGCAAGAAGCTCGACGAAGTGAAGCTGGTGTGTTCGGGCGCCGGCGCGGCGGCCATCGCGTGTCTGGATCTGCTGGTGAATCTGGGTCTGTCGAAAAAGAACGTGCTGGTCACGGACTCGAAGGGCGTGATCTACGAAGGTCGCGGCAATCTCGATCCCTCAAAGGAACGCTACGCGGCGAACACTGAAGCGCGTACCCTGGCCGACGCGATCCGCGGCGCCGACGTGTTCCTCGGTTGCTCGAGCGCCGGCGTGCTGAAGCCGGAAATGGTCGCCGAAATGGGCACGCAACCGCTGATCCTCGCGCTGGCGAATCCGGAACCGGAAATCCGTCCGGAAGAAGCAAAGAAGGTGCGCCCGGACTGCATCATCGCAACGGGTCGTTCGGACTATCCGAACCAGGTCAATAACGTGCTGTGCTTCCCGTTCATCTTCCGTGGCGCGCTGGATGTCGGCGCAACCACGATCACGGAAGAAATGAAGCTCGCGTGCGTGCGCGCGATTGCTGAACTGGCCGAAGAAACCGATCAGGGCGATGAAGTCGCCAAGGCCTACGAAGGCCACTCGCTCGAATTCGGCCCGGAATACCTGATTCCGAAGCCGTTCGATCCGCGTCTGATCATCAAGATCGCGCCGGCTGTTGCGCAAGCCGCGATGGATTCGGGCGTCGCAACCCGTCCAATCAAGGACATGGACGCGTATCGCGAAGAACTCGGCACGACCGTGTACCGCACCGGCATGGTGATGCGTCCGGTGTTCGCGGCGGCGAAGTCCGAGCCGGCGCGTATCGTGTTCGCCGAAGGTGAAGACGAGCGCGTGCTGCGTGCCGCGCAATTCGTGCTGCTGGAAAAGATCGCCAAGCCGATTCTGGTCGGCCGTCCGTCGGTGATCGAGATGCGTCTGAAGAAGATGGGCTCGAAGCTGAAGTGCGGTGAAGATTTCGAGGTGGTCGATCCGGAAGACGATCCGCGCTACCAGCAATGCTGGCAGGCATACCACGAACTCGGCGCGCGCGAAGGCGTGACGCCGGACGTCGCGAAGGCCGCGATGCGCAAGTTCAATACGCTGATCGGCGCGATCCTGGTGCGCCTCGGCGAAGCAGACGGCATGATCTGCGGGATGATTGGCCAGTACCACACGCATCTGAAATTCATCGAGCAGGTGCTGGGCAAAGCGGACAACGTGCAGAACTTCGCCGCGATGAACCTGCTGATGCTGCCGGGCCGCAACCTGTTCATCTGCGATACGTACGTGAACGAAACGCCGACCGCCGAACAGCTTGCCGACATGACGATGCTGGCTTCGCGCGAAATCGAAAAGTTCGGTATCACGCCGAAGGTCGCGTTGCTGTCGAATTCGAACTTCGGCAGCGCGCCGTCGGCGTCGTCGCAACGTATGGCTGCAGCGCGCAAGCTGATTGCTGAACGTGCGCCTTCGCTCGAGATCGACGGTGAAATGCACGGCGACGCGGCGTTGTCGGAAATGGTCCGCAAGGCTGCGTTCCCTGGCACGACGCTGAGCGGTGAAGCGAACCTGCTGATCATGCCGAACGTCGAAGCAGCCAATATCGCGTACAACCTGCTGAAGATGGTTGGCGGCGAAGGCGTGACGGTCGGTCCATTCCTGCTGGGCGCGGAAAAGCCGGTGCACATCCTGACACCGGCCGCGACTGTGCGCCGCATCATCAACATGACGGCAGTGGCCTCGGCCAATGCACGCAAGCGGGTGAGCGCGCAGTAATGATGATTTGATGTCGAAGCGACGCCGCATCGCGGCGTTCGCGATAAGCCAGCAAAAGCGCCACGGAAGCAGATTCCGTGGCGCTTTTTATTTGCACGTTCTGAATTGAGTGAGCGTTTGTCTGAAGGATTCTTAAGTCGATAAACGAGCTTTAAGACTGGTCCTATTCGATTCACTGTGACACTTTTGTAAAGTTACTTCTGAGGCGCGGCACTAAGCGATGGCAACGAAACAGTCGGCTGGTCACTTCGTTGCATCGAATCTGACGTTGCGCTTCATCTCTGGTGTTGAGTAGTTGCAGTTCTGATGATGAAGACAGTTGTACCAATGGGTTGTAGTAGTTGCAGTAGATGTGTGTTGTTGCAGTAGGTAGTTGAAGTTGCAGTAGGTAGTTGAAGTTGCAGTAGGTAGTTGAAGTTGCAGTAGGTAGTTGAAGTTGCAGTAGGTAGTTGAAGTTGCAGTAGGTGGTTGAAGTTGCAGTAGGCAGTTGAAGTTGCTGTGGGCAGTTGAAGTTGCAGTAAGTAGTTGAAGTCGCAGTAAGTAGTTGTTGTCTGGTAATTGTTTGTTTTTGGTTGATTGTTGTGTTGTTGGAAGGAGCAGTACCGCTTGTTCTTGTACACACGCATCACGTGTCGAAGCAGGCAAAAAAAGGCGACTGTCCGCAAGGGCAGCCGCCTTTTCCATTTTCAGGCCAGCGTTGGCAAATCAAGCCGGCAATGCAATCAAGCCGCGTGCTGAGTTTTCCCCGCTTCCGGCGAGCGCCAGCGCGTTAGCAACTCGTTCCACTTGACCCGCACGCCCTTCAGATTATTTTCCTTCACATGGCCATAGCCGCGGATGCCATCCGGCAGATTCGCCAGTTCGACGGCCAGCTCGCGCTTTTGCGCAGTCAGGCCTCCGATCAGCTCACGCACCAGCGCTTCATATTCCCCAATCAGCGCGCGTTCAGTGCGACGTTCTTCAGTCTTGCCGAACGGATCGAGTGCCGTGCCGCGCAGGAATTTCAGTCTGGCCAACATATGCATGGCGCTGAACATCCACGGTCCATACTTTTTCTTGACCAGATGTCCTTTGGCGTCCTTCTTCGAGAATGTCGGCGGCGCGAGATGGAGGTGCAGCTTCCAGTCGCCTTCAAAAGTCGCGTTCAGTTTCTCGATGAATGCCGGGTCGCTGTACAGGCGCGCGACTTCATACTCGTCCTTGTAAGCCATCAGCTTATGCAGATTTTTCGCGACCGCTTCGGTCAACGGCAACTGGCTGTCGATTGAATCGAGCGCGGATTCCGCCACACGCACTTGCGCCACCAACGCACGATAACGGTCCGCGTAAGCCGCGTTCTGGTATGCGGCGAGATAGTCGGCGCGCTTGTCGATCAGCGTGTCGAGCGCCTTTGGCGTATGCAGCGAGATGATCTTGTTGCTCGTCGTTTCCGCTGCGGCACCGCGTCCTTGCGACTGTGCGAGCTTGCGCACCGCGGGGAGGTCATGTGCGGCACGGCGCCCCCATTCGAACGCCGCGCGGTTCTTCTCGATCTGCACGTTGTTCAGCTCGATCGCGCGCATCAGCGACTGATAGGTCAGCGGCACCCAGCCGCGTTGCCACGCATAGCCGAGCACGAACGGGTTCGTGTAGATCGCATCGCCGAGCAGCGCGACGGCGAAGTGATTCGCGTCGACCATATCGACACCGTCGTCTCCCGCACCGGCGCGCACGTCCGCTTCCGTGCTGCTGCCCGGGAAACGCCAGTCGGGGTTCTTGATCAACGCGGCGGTCGGCGTATGCGCGCTATTGAGCACGACGCGCGTGTGACCGGCCTGCATCCGCGAGACGCATTCGTCGCTTGCCGTGACAATCGCATCGCAGCCGATCACGAGACTGGCTTCGCCCATCGCGATGCGGGTTGCGTGGATGTCGGCCGGGTTCCTCGCGATCTGCACGTGGCTCATCACAGCGCCGCCCTTTTGCGCGAGGCCGGTGACGTCGAGTACCGTGACGCCTTTGTTTTCCAGGTGCGCGGCCATCCCGAGCAATGCGCCGATCGTCACCACACCCGTGCCGCCGACGCCTGTCACCAGCACGCCATAGGGACGCTCGATCGACGGCAACTCAGGTTCCGGCACCGGCGGCATCGCATCGGCGACGATGCCTGACGCCGCCTTCGGCTTGCGCAGTTGTCCGCCTTCCACCGAGACAAAACTCGGGCAGAACCCGTTCACGCATGAGAAGTCCTTGTTGCAGGTCGACTGATTGATCTGGCGTTTGGTGCCGAACTCGGTATCGAGCGGTTCCACGGACAGGCAATTCGACTTGACCGAGCAGTCGCCGCAGCCTTCGCACACCGCTTCGTTGATCACGACACGGCGCGCCGGATCCGGATACGTGCCGCGTTTCCTGCGGCGCCGCTTCTCGGTTGCGCAGGTCTGGTCGTAGATCAGGATAGTAGTGCCGGGAATCTCGCGAAGCTGACGCTGAACTTCGTCGAGCTGGTCGCGATGATGGATGTCGATGCCCGGCACGAGACCGACGTTCGCCGAATATTTCTCCGGTTCGTCGGTGACGATCACGATTTTCGTCGCGCCTTCCGCAGCCAGTTGATGCGTAATCTGCGGCACGGTCAGCACGCCGTCGACCGGCTGGCCGCCCGTCATCGCGACGGCGTCGTTATAGAGAATCTTGTAGGTGATATTTGCTTTCGACGCGATTGCCGCGCGAATTGCGAGCAGGCCCGAATGGAAGTACGTGCCGTCGCCGAGGTTGGCGAATACGTGCTTGTCGTTGGTGAACGGCGCCTGGCCGATCCACGCGACGCCTTCGCCACCCATCTGGCTGAAGGTGCTAGTGCTGCGGTCCATCCAGACGGTCATGTAGTGGCAGCCGATGCCGGCCATCGCACGTGAGCCTTCCGGCACGTTCGTCGAGGTGTTGTGCGGACAACCCGAGCAGAACCACGGCTTGCGTTCGGCTTCGACGCGCGGACGCGCCAGAGCTTTTTCCTTCGCTTCAATTACCGCGATGCGTGTTGCAATGCGCGCGCGAACGTCGGACGGCAGGTCGAACTTGTCGAGGCGCGTGGCGATTGCCTTGGCGATGATCGCCGGCGAAAGCTCGTAGTGGGCCGGCAGCAGCCAGTTGCCCATCGGCACTGACCATTCGCCGCCCGCGCCGTCTTTCTCGTCGAATTTGCCGAATACGCGCGGACGCTGCGCATCGGGCCAGTTGTACAGCTCTTCCTTGATTGCGTATTCGAGAATCTGGCGCTTCTCTTCGACCACCAGAATTTCCTGAAGACCGCGCGCGAACGCATGGGCGCCTTGTGCTTCAAGCGGCCACACACAGCCGACTTTGTACAAACGGATGCCTATGCGCGAACAGGTTTCGTCATCGAGGCCGAGGTCGGTCAGCGCCTGACGCACGTCAAGATAAGCCTTGCCGCCGGTCATGATGCCGAAACGCGCATGCGGCGAATCGATTTCGACGCGGTCCAGTTTGTTCGCGCGCACATAGGCGAGCGCCGCGTACCACTTGTAGTCGAGCAGACGCGCTTCCTGCACCAATGGCGGATCCGGCCAGCGAATATTCAGGCCGCCTTCGGGCATCGCGAAGTCGTCCGGCAGAATGATTTTTGTGCGGTGCGGGTCGATATCGACGGAAGCCGACGATTCGACCACGTCGGTCACGCACTTCATCGCCACCCACAGGCCGGAGTAGCGGCTCATCGCCCAGCCGTGCAAGCCGAAATCCAGATATTCCTGCACGTTCGACGGAAACAGCACCGGCAGGCCGCACGCCTTGAAGATGTGTTCCGACTGATGCGCGAGCGTCGAGGATTTGGCGGCGTGGTCGTCGCCGGCGAGCACGAGAACGCCGCCGTGTTGCGACGAGCCGGCCGAATTGCCGTGTTTGAAGACGTCGCCGGAGCGGTCGACGCCCGGGCCCTTGCCGTACCACATCGAGAACACGCCGTCGTATTTGGCGCTCGGATACAGATTGACCTGCTGTGAACCCCAGACGGCGGTCGCCGCGAGGTCCTCGTTGACGCCGGGTTGGAAGACCACCCGGTGCGCGGCGAGATGTTGCTTCGCTTTCCACAGAGACTGGTCGAGTCCGCCGAGTGGCGATCCGCGATAACCGGAGATAAACCCAGCGGTATTGAGCCCGGCCGCCTGGTCGCGTTCCTGCTGCAACATCGGCAGACGCACTAGCGCCTGGATGCCGCTCATGTACGCGCGGCCGCGTTCGAGGGTGTATTTGTCGTCGAGCGTGACGGAAGATAGAGCGGCTTCGAGCGAGGCTCGCTGACCTGCGTCTAGCGGGGCATTCATTATGTGTACTCCTCCACCCAGTTTGGGATCGCCAAAACTTTTGGGCCGCGGCATCTTGTGAATGCGTATGGCCGGGGTCGCCATATTGACGTGTTTTAAGTGATGGTAGCACTGGTAAAAACCCGCCGCAGCGTGTCCGGAAATGCGGCGGTGCAGCGTGATTTTCGCCAGATACAGACGGACGACTTTCTGCTTTCGAGTCGCACTGTAACAAGCTGTAAAAACTACAAATCTGCGGAACCGCAGTTGAAATGTCTGTCTAATACCCCACCTGCGAGCAATGTCTACGCAACGCTCCGCATTCGGTGGAGCTTCAGGACAGCAGGGCAGTTAGAAAAGGAGTACGCATGAACACGAGAAACATCCAGACGTTCCTGATGGTTTCGGCCGCATTCTTCGCCATGAGCGCACCGGTGCGCTCGAGCACCAACCCGGGCAGCGCAGGGACGCTGTCGAACGCGATCACCAGCACGGCGCAAGTCGCGCCCGCACGCATTGCGGTGGAACGCCTTGCACGATCCACGAAGGCCGACGAGGAAGATCAGAATTCGTGATGCGTCGCTGAAGCGACGTATCGGTTGAAAATCTGCCGCTGTCCGTGCTTCGGCAATGGCACAAACAAGAAGGGCGAGGATCGGAAGATCCTCGCCCTTTTTTCTTATTTCTCCCAGATTCCGCGCCGGCTTTTAGTCGTCAGGCCTTGTCCTGAACCACGCCGCGGCGAATCTGATCCAGTTCGATCGATTCGAACAGCGCCTTGAAATTACCCTCGCCGAAGCCCTGGTTGCCCTTGCGCTGGATGATCTCGAAGAAGATCGGCCCAATCTGGTTTTCGGTGAAGATCTGCAGCAGCAAGTCGTCGGGGGCGCCGTCGATCAGGATCTTGCGCTTGCGCAATTCGTCGAGCGGCTCGCCGTGATTCGGTACGCGGCGATCGACCAGCTCATAGTACGTGTCGATCGTATCGAGCAGCGAGATGTTTGCCGCGCGCAGACCGTCCACCGTGCGGTAGATGTCGTTGCTGCCCAGCGCGATGTGCTGAATGCCTTCGCCGTGGTACGCGTCCAGGTATTCCTGGATTTGACCGGCCACGTCCGAGCCTTCTTCGTTGATCGGAATGCGGATCTTGCCGCACGGCGAGGTCATCGCCTTCGATTTCACGCCGGTCACCTTGCCTTCGATGTCGAAGTAGCGGACTTCACGGAAATTGAATAGACGCTCGTAGAACTCCGCCCACTCCTGCATGCGGCCGCGATGGACGTTGTGCGTCAGGTGATCGATATAGGTCAGGCCATGGCCGACCGGGTGGGGATTCGCACCCGGGATCGGTTCGAAGTCGACGTCGTAAATATCGATGTTGCCAATGCTACCCGCCTCGGCGCCGTTCTTGCCGCGCCAGCGGTCGACGAAATAGATCAGCGAGTCGCCGATACCCTTGATTGCCGGGATGTTCAATTCCATCGGGCCGGTCTTGTTGTCGAAGCCCCAGGCGCCTTTTTCCAGAGCCTGCTCGTAAGCCTTCGCCGCGTCCTGCACACGGAAAGCGATCGCGCAGATCGACGGGCCATGCAGCCGCGTGAAACGTTGCGCGAACGAATGCTGTTCCCCGTTGACAATGAAATTGATGTCACCCTGGCGATACAGCGTCACGTCTTTGTGACGATGCCGGGCCACCGCAGTGAAGCCCATCTGTTCGAACAGCTTGCCGAGCGCTTTCGGGTCCGGGGCGGTGTATTCGATGAATTCGAAGCCGTCGGTGCCGACCGGGTTTTCCCAAGTTGAAACCTGCATTGTCTGTCTCCTATGTCGACCAGAGTTGGCGCTTCAGCACTTACTCCGGTCCCATGCAAAGCTAAATGCTGATGGGGGAGGGGGCGAGTTAGCGCGACCGAATGACGCAAGTGTAAAGGCAGGCTGGCGACGAAAACTTGCGAAATTAATCGTGCGGAGATACGCTTAAGCTATTTTCTAGCTTGATTTTCAATCTGGGTAGCAGGAAATGGCCAAAATAGAGATAGACGCCATCGACAGGCGCATTCTGGCAATCCTTCAGGAGAATGGCCGGCTGTCGAATCAGGAGATCGCTGAGCGCATCAATCTATCCCCGAGCCCATGTCTGCGGCGCATCCGTCGATTGGAGGAGAGTGGCGTGATTCGAGGCTACGTTGCCTTGCTCGATCCGCAAAAGCTCGGGCTCGATCTGCTGGCCTATGTCAACGTGCGGTTGGAAAAGCGCAGCGGGCCGGCGCTCAGTCCGCGCAGTGGCGCCACGCATGCCGATCTGTTTCGCGCAGCGGTGCAGACGTGGCCGGAAGTGGTCGCATGCCACGCGATGACGGGTGATATGGATTACCTGCTACGTGTGCAGGTCGAGGATATGGCGCACTTTTCACGTTTCGTACAGGAGCAGTTGCTGCACCACCCTTCTGTGATCGACGTGAAGACGAGCTTTTCGCTCGAGAAGTTCAAGGAGACGACGGCGCTGCCGATTTTGTGAGCGCCGGACTGCCGTCGACTGACAGGCAAACAAAAAGGGCAGCCTCGCGGCTGCCCTTTTTTCGCTCGAAACGCAGACCGGTTAAGCGGCCTCAGCTGCGGGCATGAACGATTCGAACAACTTGGATGCCTGACGCGCCTGGCGCTTGAGCGCGTAGTCAAACACCGCGGCTTGCTCCTGCAGCATTTCAGCAATGATGCTCGATTGATCCGCCGGCGGCAGCGTCAGATAGGCGTCGGCTTCGCCGTACGCGTATTCGATCTTCATGCCAGCCTTCTTCGCAATGTGCATCATGGTCGAATTGCGCGACAGGCAATGCATATAGAGCGTGGTGACATGCGTATTGCGGCTGCGGATGGCTGCGCGCTCGAATAGCTTGGAGCCGATCCCGCGCCCACGCGCGCTCTCCAGCACCGACACGCCGAATTCGGCTGTGCGCTTGTCGCCTTCGGCCGGCAGGTACGCCAGATGGCCGACGCCAGTGAGTTGCAGCTGACTGTCGAACACGCCAAAAACCGTGTCGCGCGTGAAATCGATCGCGCGGACGTAGTTCTCGATAACGTGGTTCGGCACGATCTGGCCGAAACGCAGGAGGCGGTCGTCTTCGTCAAGCGCGAGGAAGTGGGTTAGCAGCCGCTCGCGGTCGACGGCGGTGAGTTCGCGGACCAGAGCAGGCGTACGACCGCCTGACTGCAACAGACGATCGTGTGCGACGATCGGCTCAGCGGTGCGGGGTGTAGTCATGTTCATGGTCGGGTTCTCCTTTTAATCGAGCGGCATGGTGCACCGCAAAAACGATTTTAGCGGAAACCTCGACTTGACACTAGGGAAAACCCGTATCGAAAACTGAAGCAAATGCCTAAAAAGATGGCGCCCTTTTTTTAATGTATTGATTATTAAGGGTAATTAAATTGAACGAGCGTTCGCGGCGAGTTGTTGCGTTCAGGCCACCTGCCGCAGTTATCTCGTATGAATAATGTTGCCCTGCGCAATCAGCTCTCGGCAGAGCTCAATCCGTGGTCCACCATATTGACCACCTGCTCGGCAAATTCCCGATAGCCCATCCGGCCGTCCGGCTTGAGCCAGGTGAACGTCCAGTTGATCATGCCGAACACCATCATCGTCAGCGCGGTCTGGTTTTCACGCGTGGCGCGTTCCGGATAGGCGCGCGCCAACTGCCGCGCGAACGCCGCGACCACATCGCGCTGGCGGTTCAGGATGACCTCCCGCTGGGTGTCGACCAGATATTTCACGTCGTTGAGCAGCGCGACGTGGCGGCTGTGCGACGTCTCGTACTCGGACAGAAACGCGCGGATCAGTTCCGCGAAGGTTTCCCGCTCGGACAGTCCGCGGCGCTGGCTTGCCCCTTCCACCTCCGCGATGATCAGCATCAGTCGCTTCGTGTAGCGGTCGAGCAAATCGAACAGAATCGCTTCCTTGCTCGCGTAGTAGTGATACAGGCGTGCTTTCGAGGTGCCGCTAGCGGCGGCGAGGTCGGCCATCGAGGTGCTCGGGTAACTGGTCTGCGCGAATTTAGCCGCGGCCAGTTCTAGAATCTGATCGCGCTGGGTTTCGTGGTCGGGCGCTCGGGTACGGGCCATGGTCGTCTATTTTATTAGTGTGGACAGGGGGCAAGCGCCGCGCACATTTCCAGGGTGCGCCAGGCGCCCGCGTCGCCGCGCAGCTTGATGCGGCGTGTTGAGGCCAGTTCGCGAAAGCGCCACAGGACGATGCTGTCGCTTACCAGATACCCGAGATCGGCGGTCATCAGTTCGGCGGCAACTCGCGCGGCGGGTTGCCAGTCGCCGGTGGCCTGTTCGAGAATCAGCGCGTCCAGGTCGGTGAAGCTGCCGCTCGTAAAAGTGTTGTCGCGCCAGCGCCGTGTCTCGCCATTCGCGTGCTTGGCTTCCTGCCATTCGAGTGCGAGGCGGCTAATGCGTAGAACAGAAATCGGCGCTGCGTCCGTCAGGCGCCCTTGCAGTACAGTCGGCGCGAACATGCCGACGGAGGTCGCGCGGTCTTTGCGGCTGTGCGCCCATGCGCCCGGATCGGTGAGGTCACGGATCGACAGACGCACCTCATTGAGTCGCTGCGGGCTGTTGCGTAGGTGGTAGCAGACGCGGCGCAGCATAAGTTGATCGGCTGAGCTTTCACCGTGCCAGACCACCAGGTTCGCCTCGCTGCGTGCGATGTTCTCCAGCGCGGCTGCCTGCTCGCGGAATTCGCGCAGAAAATCACGCCTGGTGTCGGTGCTGACACGGTCCCAGAATTCCGCTCGCACGTCGGGTCCGTCATCGATACCGCGCAGCGGACCGACCGCCAGATCGTCGCGCAGTGCGTGCACGCGATCGTCGCGGCTCGCCTCGGCTAGCGCGGCGCGCAGTGATTCGGCGGCGACGTCGCCATTGGTGAGGTGGATGATGCTCATCGGCAGTGGCTTGGGCTTGCAGAAAACGACAAAAGACAAAAAAGGGGCCGCTCATCGATCGGAACAGGTGTCCAATCGAGAGCGGCCCCTAGTGTAAGCGGATCGCGGACCTGCTGAAAGCGTTCCGGGCGTCGTATGGCCAACCCGGCACACCTGGCTTAGCGTTCGTCGTAGCTCACCACCACACGATCGCTGATCGGATGGCATTGGCAGGTCAGCACGAAGCCGTCGCGGATTTCGTGTTCTTCCAGCGTGTAATTCTTTTCCATCTTGACCTCGCCTTCGAGCACCTTTGCGCGGCATGTGCAGCAGACGCCGCCCTTGCACGCATACGGCAGCGCGAGGCCGGCACGCAGGCCGACGTCGAGCACGCTCACGCCCTGGTAAGGCAGGCGCAGCTTGCGCCGTTTCCCGTCGAGGACAATTTCGAGGTCGGCGGCCGGGGTGTCTTCGGTGATTTCGACCGGCGGCACGCCCGCTTGCGGCAGCGGCGAGCCGAAGCGCTCCACGTGCACCTTGGCCGACGGCACGCCCGCGGCTTTCAGTGCGGCCTCGGCGGCATCCATCATCGGGGCGGGGCCGCAGATGAAGGCTTCGTCGATTGCGTCGGCCGGCAGCAGATTTTCGATGAAGGCCGCGCACTTTTCCTCGTCGAGCACGCCGTTAAACAGCTCGACGTCCTGCAAGTCGTCGGACAGCACGTGATAGAGCACGAAGCGGTTCATGAAGCGGTTCTTCAGATCTTCGAGTTCTTCCGCGAACATGATCTGGTCGACGCTGCGGTTGCCGTACACCAGCGTGAAGGTGCTGCGCGGCTCGACTTCGAGCGTCGTCTTGATGATGGCGAGCACCGGCGTGATGCCCGATCCGCCGGCAAACGCGATGTACTGCTGGCCCTGATCGGCGTTCAGGTGGGTGAAGAACCGGCCATCGGGCGTCATCACGTCAATCGTATGGCCGGGCTGCAGCGTGTCGAACGCGAAGTTCGAGAAACGCCCGCCACGCACGCGCTTGATGCCGATGCGCAGTTCGCCGTCGCGGTCGTAATCGGTGACGCCGACGCAGATCGAATACGAACGGCGCGTTTCTTCACCGTCGATGTGCGTTTTCAGCGTGACGAACTGGCCTTGCGTGAAGCGATACTGATCGCGTAGCTCGGCGGGGACTTCGAAAGCGACCGACACCGCGTCAGCGGTTTCTGGCCGCACTTCGCGGATACGCAGCGGATGGAATTGCGGGGTAGCCATATCAGTATGGTTTGAAGTAGTCGAAGGGTTCGCGGCAGTCGAGGCAGCGATAGAGCGCTTTGCAGGCCGTCGAGCCGAATTGCGCGAGACGCTCGGTATGCGCCGAGCCGCAGCGCGGACACGACGGCGCCGGCAGCGCGCGCGGCATGAAACGCAGCACTTTTTCCTGCGGCTGCACGGCGGTGCCGCAGTTGCCTGTGGGCGGTGCGATTCCGTAGGCGCGCAGCTTTTCGCGCGCGTCGGCCGTCATCCAGTCGGTGGTCCAGGCCGGAGCGAGGACCGTGGCAATTCGATACGGCTTCAACTCGGCCACATCGAGCGCATGAGCGACGTCTTCGGCGATCTGCGACATCGCCGGGCACCCGGAATAGGTCGGCGTGATCACGACTTCCAGCGCGCCGTCGGCCGCGCGCCGCACGTCGCGCAGAATACCGAGTTCCCGAATCGACACCACCGGGATCTCCGGGTCAGGCACCGTTTCGAGCACGGCCCAAGCGCGTTCCAGCGTGGCATCGGCGGCGGGCGTGGCAGTCGAGGTCGTCATCGTGAAGTTCCGTCAGATTCCGGTTGTGCGCGCGGCTGCGTGCTTACCAGGTTGCGCCGGGATGCTGGCGCGCGAGGCTTTGCATTTCAGCCAGCACGAAGCCCATATGCTCCGAGTGCTCACCGTGCTTGCCAGTCGTGATGTGCTTGACCGCTTCAGGCAGCTTGAGCGTGGCTTCGTCGAGGGTGGCTTTGACGTCTTCGAGCCATGCTGCTTCCAGGTCCGACGTCAGCGGCCCGATGCCAGCGGCGGCGACGGCTTCTTCCACGGCGTCGGCACTGAAAAACTCACGCGTGTACGGCAGCAGATAGTCGAGTGCGGCTTGCGCGCGGCGATGCGATTCGTCCGTGCCGTCACCGAAACGGATCAGCCATTCGCTCGCATGATGCACGTGATAGCTGGTTTCCTTGATCGACTTGGAGGCGATCGCGGCAAGCTGCTCATCCTTCGACGCGGTGAGCGCCGACCACAGATGCGCCATCAGCGTCGAGTAGAGGAAATTGCGCACGATCGTGACCGCGTAATCCTTCTCGGCTTGCGCGGTGCCGGCGAGCGGGCCGTAATGCGGCAACTCGGCCAGCGTGTAGTTGGCGAACTCGCGCTCGGCGCGGAAGTACGCGTAGTCGTCTTCCGTGCGGCTTTTGCCGGTGAGTTGCTGCTCCAGCGTGGCGGCGTGCGTGTACAGCAGACGCGCCTGGCCGATCAGATCCAGACTCATGTTCGACAGCGCGATGTCCTCTTCGAGGATCGGGCCGTGGCCGCACCACTCGGTATTGCGCTGACCGAGGATCAGCGCGGTGTCCGCGAGACGCAGCACGTACTGCAGATGTTGGGGCGTGATGTTCATGGCCGCGCTTACATGTGGTTGACTTCGTCGGGGAGCGTGTAGAACGTCGGGTGGCGGTAAATCTTGTCGCCAGCCGGTTCAAACAGCTCCGCCTTGTCTTCCGGCGCGGAGGCCGTGATCGCCGAGGACGGCACCACCCAGATGCTTACGCCTTCCTGGCGGCGGGTGTAGACGTCGCGCGCCATGCGCAGCGCCATCGGCGCGTCGGCGGCATGCAGGCTGCCGCAGTGTTTATGGTCGAGTCCCTGCTTGCTGCGCACGAAGACTTCCCAAATCGGCCATTCCTTGTTCATTGCTGATCTCCTGATACTTTGTTCGGCTTGTCGCGTGAGTGCGTGACTGTATGAGTTAAGCGGCGTGCTGTTGCGCGCGCTGGCGCTGCTTTTCGGCGTGGGCGAGAGCAGCCTCGCGCACCCAGGCGCCGTCGTCGTGCGCTTTCACGCGGGTCGCGAGACGCTCACGGTTGCACGGGCCGTCGCCATTCACGACGCGCCAAAATTCTTCCCAGTCGATGTCGCCGTAGTCATAGTGGCCGCGGGCTTCGTTCCACTTCAGGTTCGGATCCGGCAGCGTGACGCCGAGCACCTTGGCCTGGTCGACGGTCGCGTCGACGAATTTCTGGCGCAGGTCGTCGTTCGAGATGCGCTTGATGCCCCATTTCGACGATTGATTGCTGTGGATCGAATCTTTGTCGCTCGGACCAAACATCATTAGAACCGGCCACCACCAGCGGTTCACGGCTTGCTGGACCAGTTCGCGTTGCGCTTCGGTGCCGCTCATCATCGACATGAGCGCGTCGAATCCCTGGCGCTGATGGAACGACTCTTCCTTACAGATGCGGATCATGGCGCGTGCGTACGGACCGTACGTGCAGCGGCACAGCGGAATCTGGTTCATGATCGCCGCGCCGTCCACCAGCCAGCCGATCACGCCGACGTCCGCCCATGTAGGCGTCGGGTAATTGAAGATGCTTGAATACTTAGCCTTGCCCGAATGTAGCGCTGCGATCAACTGGTCGCGCGACACGCCGAGCGTTTCGGCCGCACTATATAGATAGAGGCCATGGCCGGCTTCATCCTGCACCTTGGCGAGGAGGATCGCCTTGCGCTTCAGGCTGGGCGCGCGCGTGATCCAGTTGCCCTCGGGCAGCATGCCGACGATCTCGGAATGTGCGTGCTGCGAAATCTGCCGCACCAACGTCTTGCGGTAGGCGTCGGGCATCCAGTCTTGAGGCTCGATCTTGCCGTCGGCGGCCATGACCGCGTCGAATTGCGCCTGCTCGGGCGAACCCGCTGCCGCGTCGAGCGGGGCGACATTGCCGGGGATATCCAGGGATTGCGTGTACATGAGGACGCTCTCAGCGGAAGTTGTCTGTGTTTGCGCAGTATAAACCAACCGACCGGTCGGTTAATAAATTTTTTGAGACGGACTGCGATTATCGATAGGGGCGTGACGGCGTGCCGCCGGCGGCGTTTCACTTGCGCCACTGCCCCGTGCGGACACTTAACCTATAAAATTGCGAATTGGCTGCGATTTGCGGCCTTCCTGCATCCCCCGGCACTCATGTTACGTCTAAGCGAAATCAAACTCCCGCTCGATCACCCCGAGAGTGCTCTCGAAGCCGCCGTCCGCGCGCGCCTCGCTGACCTCGGCGTGGCTGACGACGGGCTCATCCGTTACACCGTGTTCCGCCGCGCGCACGACGCGCGTAAGCGCGCCGATATCAAGCTCACGTATATCGTCGACGTCGAGGTGAAGGATGAAGCGGCCGCGCTCAAACGGCTTGCCGATGTACCGCACTGCGGTGTGACGCCGGACATGACGTACCATTTTGTCGCCAAAGCGCCGGCTCAGATGGCTTCTTTGCGGCCAGTCGTGATCGGTATGGGGCCATGCGGGTTGTTCGCGGGGCTGATCCTTGCACAAATGGGCTTTCGTCCGATCATTCTCGAGCGCGGCAAGGCCGTACGGGAGCGCACCAAGGACACTTTCGGGCTATGGCGTAAGTCCGTGCTCAATCCGGAATCGAACGTGCAGTTCGGCGAAGGCGGCGCGGGCACGTTCTCGGACGGCAAGCTATACAGCCAGATCAAGGATCCGAAGCACTACGGCCGCAAGGTGCTCGAGGAGTTCGTCCGCGCCGGTGCGCCGGAGGACATTCTCTATCTGAGCCGGCCTCATATCGGCACGTTCCGTCTGGTTAGCATGGTCGAAAAGATGCGCGCGACCATTCACGAACTGGGCGGCGAGGTGCGTTTCGAGTCGCGGGTCGACGATATCGAAATCGATCAGGGCAAGGTGCGTGGGCTCAAACTGTCGACGGGTGAAACGCTGCGCTGCGACCATGTCGTGCTGGCGGTCGGTCATAGTGCGCGCGATACCTTCCAGATGCTGAGCGACCGCGGTGTCTATATCGAAGCAAAACCGTTTTCGCTCGGTTTCCGGATCGAACATCCGCAAGGGCTGATCGATCGCAGCCGTTTCGGCAAGTTCGCGGGGCACAAGCAGCTTGGCGCCGCCGACTATAAGGTTGTGCACCATTGCAGCAATGGGCGCGCGGTTTATAGCTTCTGCATGTGCCCTGGCGGCACGGTGGTCGCGGCAACCTCCGAGCCGGGCCGCGTGGTGACCAACGGAATGAGCCAGTATTCGCGGGCGGAGCGCAATGCCAACGCCGGGATTGTCGTCGGCATCACGCCGGACGACTATCCGGGCGGCCCGCTCGCCGGTATTGCCTTCCAGCGTAAATGGGAAGAGCGGGCCTTCGAACTGGGTGGCGGCAACTATATGGCGCCGGGTCAGCTGGTCGGCGACTTTATCGCCGGGCGGCCGTCTACTTCGCTGGGATCGGTGGTGCCGTCCTATAAGCCGGGCGTGCATCCGACCGATCTCAGCACCGCGCTGCCCGACTACGTGATCGAAGCGATCCGCGAAGCTTTGCCGCAGATGGACAAGAAGATCGCCGGGTTTGCCATGCATGATGCTGTGCTGACGGGCGTCGAGACGCGAACGTCGTCGCCGATTCGCGTGCGGCGCCGGGACGACTATCAGAGCATGAATGTCGAGGGCCTGTATCCGGCGGGAGAGGGCGCGGGATACGCGGGCGGAATTTACTCGGCAGCCATCGACGGGATCGAAGTGGCCGAGGCGCTTGCGTTGAAGATGACCGGGGCGTCGGTAGCGGGCTGATTGGCGATGCGTCTGCGCTTGCGTCGGATGACTGCGGCGCAGGCACCGCGCCTGAAATTTCGTACTTTGTCGTGCTCTTCGCACCGAGATCCGAATAGGCCCGGTTCCCGCTCCAACGGCCGGATCTCCGTACTTTACGTGTCGGTGCTTAACGATCTTTCGACGCTGCCATCCTGATATGAGGCGCGGCGACAGCAGGGTGGCATCCGCGCGGTGAGCCGCGATGGCCTTGGCGATCGGGCACAATGCACGTTTCGCATCGAACTGACCACCCGAATGACCATTCGCACCCTGGCTGCCGCATGTGGCGCGGCGCTGCTTTGCCAATTCGCCGTTTCCTCGACTGTTTTTGCCGCCGACGCCTCAACGCATTGGGTTACCGCGTGGGCGACTGCCTTGCAGCCCATCCCGCAGCGGTCCGACTTGCCGCCGCTTTACCGCGCTCCGGAAGTCGCAGGGCGGACGGTTCGTCAGATCATCTATCCCACGCTGGCGGGTAAATCCGCGCGAATTCATCTCAGCAACGAGTACGGCAAGACACCGCTTGTCATCGAAGATTTGCGCATCGCGCGCTCGGCCGGCGGAGCTGCTGCGCTCGGCAATGGCGATGCGCGGGTGACATTTGGCGGCAAGAATTCGGTGAGCGTACCGGCGGGAGCAGAGCTGGACAGCGACCCGATTGCCATCGACATCGTAGAAGGCGCGCCTTACGCGGTTAGCGCGTTCATGGGGCCGGACCAACGAATCGTGGTGTGGCATCGGGTCTCGAGCCAGTTGAACTTCGTTTCCTCGCCGGGAAATCATGCCGCCGACGCCTCTGCGGAGTCGTTTCGCGGACGGTTTACGCAATATGTGTGGGTGACGGGGTTGTCGGTGGATGCGCCTTCGGCGGTTGCAGTCGCTGCGATCGGCGACTCGATCACCGACGGCATGCGTTCCAGTCTGAATCAGAACCGACGCTGGCCGGACGCGCTGACGCGTCGGTTCGCCAGCACTGGTGATCGCTCGACGGCGATCGTCAATCTTGGCATCAGCGGCAATCGCTTATTGAGCGACTCAGTCTGCTACGGCGATGCGCTCGTGCGGCGGTTCGACCGGGACGTGCTGGAGCGTCCGGGCGTGAAGACGGCGATTCTGCTGATCGGCATCAACGACATCAATTTCTCCGAGATGCCTGCACGTAACGGCCTCGACTGTGACTCGCCCCATACCTCGGTGACTGCCACCGACCTGATTGCCGGTTATCAGCGGGTGATTGCGGATGCGCGGCGCCATGGCGTAAAAGTGTTTGGCGCAACGTTGACCCCGGCTTCGTTGCCGGCCTCGCGGGAGGCGATCCGCCTGGCGGTCAATCAGTGGATTCGGACCAGCCACGCGTTCGACGGCATCGTGGATTTCGATGCGGCGCTACGCGATCCGGCGCAACCGAGCCGTCTGCAACGAGCCTTTGATAGTGGCGATCATATTCATCCCAGCGACGCGGGATACGCAGCAATGGCTGGCGCGGTTCCGATCACAGCTTTAGTGAATTCGACCCGGAAGTGAGTCGTCAGAAAAAGATTTTCGCCAAAGCCTTGTCACATGGCCGAGGTTCGCCTATAGTTCGGCTCCTCGTTTGCGAACGAGGGCCGCGGCGGAAACCAGCGGCTGTGATGTCAACAAGGTTTTAAGCGAAAGCGGAAAAATATTGTTGACAGAACGAAAAAGAGCCTTCATAATCTCGTTTCTCTGCTGCTGATGCAGCGACGCAGAACGAAGCGGTACCGGTGGTTGCGCAGGTGGGCAACGCGGTGCGGATTCGGTAGTGAATGCGGACTCGATCTTTAAAAATTAA
>NZ_JCAQOZ010000011.1:0-3876 GCF_059567945.1 Paraburkholderia sp. BGA-UO-ETr-F12
GAGCCGCGTCGCCGGCCCGGTGCGCTCACTTCCATCATTCTGATTCCCACCAGATCTAGTGGGAATCAGAATGCCGAAGCCGCATCGTTATGAACAGACGGTACGGTGGACTCGCTTACGTTGTGGCAGATACGCCGCAATCACTTACTGACGAACAGCATCAATTGCTGCTCGATCTCGGGTACGCAGACAAACTGGCGATGCAACTGCGCAATACCTGCGGCGCGATGGTTGATCGTCTTTCTGGCGATGAGCTATACGCTCTTGTCGATTCACAACTCGAGCGTGCGTACGGGTACAGAATCTCTGACGAGGAGGGCTTATCAGCTTATGTAACCGTTGGCGTTCTAGTGTCGCCGGAATTCGATAGGCATCCTGTAGTTAGCGAACGCCTGCTTGCTGTCGCACGAGACGAAATCATGGCAGCAGATGCACTATCGACAATTGACGATAGCGTCTGGGATGCCATTAGGGACGATTACATAAATGAATAACTTGTTGAACTGGCGGCATGCTTCGATGCGTGCTGCTACTGCTTGCTTGATGCTGTTGTCCGTCAGTGCGTGTGGAAAATCTGAGCCAACGTACAGTGGTATCTCAGTTGAAGGATTCAACTACCTTCCCTACAACCTGTCTCGTTTCACTGTCAGCGATGCATTCGGAAATAGCGCCCGCGGAGGGGGGGACGACATGCCCGGCAGTGGCGAGGGAAGCTTGAGTTGCTGTTACTCGCTCAAAGGCACCGAATTTGTCGTTAAGTGGGACTATTACGACGCAGATCAGTGGCAGGCTGGCAACAAGCAACTGCTTCACGCCGAGGCAAAGGTATCAATGTCGCCGTCGCAGACCCCGAAGTCGCCGGGCGATCGGATACTCGAAGTGCATTTTTACCCTGATCGACACGTCGAGCTTGCCTTCCCGGGGGCGCTGCTTGGTAGCACCCGAATTGCGGCGTCTGACGTAACTCGTTGGATGTTCGATCGCTATCACAAGCAATTGGATGTGCGGTATCCGGAGCGGGATGATCAGCAATTTCGGCGAATAGCGCGCGAGGTTGCCATCGCGTGGCTTAAATATCAGCTAACCGATACGAACGACCTTGAGCAATACGCTTACTACGGTTTGCTCGTGAACGAGCGCTTCGACGCGCATCCCGAGGTGCAAAAAATACTCCAATCGAACCGGGCGCAGCCCGGGAAATTTGCGCAGTCGATGAGCGGTTTGTCAACCAAGGTTGTATCTGAATTGAAGCAAAACAAGTTCAAGCCGGTGGCGGTTCCGAACATTCCTGGCGGACTGCTACCCGTGCCGCGCGCGAAGGAGTGAGAATGGAAAAGCAAAGCCGTCTGGATAAAGATGACGCTACACCTCAAAGCGTCTGCCGTCAGGTTATGGCGCAGGAGTCTGCCGCCTACCCGAAGGGGGATTGCATTCCCTGCGGCGCCACAATTCGCGTGGGGTTCTTCTTTGATGCGTTCGGTCGTAGCCGCGACGTCGACGATCAATCCAGTTCGGAATATTCAAACATCTCCCGCCTTTTTGAAGCGCATCGGGACATTAAAGACTTTCGACGTCCTGTCAATCAATTCTGGTTCCGTTTTTACTATTCTGGGCTAGGCACGCCGCTCAACGAGGACGCTAATTCGAACGAGTGGATAAACGCCGGGGTGGCAGCCCTGAAGGTCGGCGGAAAACAAGGCCTTAAAACAGGGAAGGCGATGGCCGAGTCGATGGCCCGGATCAAGGGACCTATCGATCAGGCAGACCTAGGAAAAAGGGCGAAGACGGCAGTGAAGGACGCTGCGTCGGATTTTTCATTCAGACCAGTAATCAAAGCATATCAAGATTTTAAGAAGGACATCCAGAACATTCCTCGCGATGTCCGCCGCATCACAAACGTCCTCAATGCCTCTCCAGAACGAATCTGGGAGCGAACCAAGGCTGGTGGCATCTCGTTGTACCGAAACGCAAAGACTGATATCAAGCGCAATCCTCTAAAGGTTGTCCAAACTGTTGCGCGACAACTATTTACGGGGATTCTCATGGAGAACATCCCGATCGTGCGCGATAACAGTGTGATGGCCGAAGCTTTTGGAACGGGCGTCGACACGCGGCTTGTGGCTGCCATGGATCAGTTCAAGGCCTCGTACAAGGCAGTTCAAGCGAAGATGCCAAAAATCCGCGCCATTGAGGTATCGGTGTTCGGCGCTGACCGGGGGTGTGTGCTTGCTCGTGCTTTCGTGAATGAACTCGCGAAAAAGTACAAACACCGGGACGACACTGACCTGCAGATTGAAGGCGTACCGATCGAGATCAAGTTCCTTGGTATGCTGGACGCAGTGTCTTCCATCATGTCCGAGGAAGAGGGAACTGTAATCGGGTTGATTCCATTTCTTGGCGCGATCAAACCCGATTACAAGGATCGACCTCTGGGCGTTCCAGAAAGCGTCAAACGGTGCATCCATTTTGCTGCTGCCCATGAAATGCGGTTCTATCAACGCTTGGACAGTCTGGAAAAGACCCGCGGCGACCAGGTGCTTTATCCTGGGACAAGCAGCGATGTCGTTGGCGGCGCGCCGGCCGGTTCGCTAAGCTTTAACGCTGAATTAATGAGAGTTCCGCTGCAAGACATGCTGTTAGAGGCAATCAGGGCGGGCGCAGCGATGGACATGATGGAGGATCTTTCGGCTTACAAGCCCCAGACGTTCGACAAATTCATAGTGGCGACACCGATTAGCTGTGACGGTCAACAATATCGGATACGAGCGCTGGTTGACGCCTATCGAAAAATTGTTCCCCGCACGACTGGGCTTGATTTTCTCTCGCATGCGAAAGTCTTTCTTCGCTGGATCGCCATTCGCTACCAGGATCCCGATTTTCGACATTCCGTCACCCATCCTGTAACTGACTGGAAGCAACAGTTCAAGGATGCTGACTTGCAATTGAGAACAGCCAAGGCGAAATTGGATTGGGAGATGCAACGGCAAGGCGTCACGATGAGCATGTTGTCTACTCGTAGTCCCAGCGACCAAGCGATACTGCTAAAACTGAAAGCTGACAAAGACGCGGCGCAGGGGCGCTACGATTCACTTCTACAAACCGCGCCAAAGGAAGATTTCACCAGCGTCTGGACGCGATTGGATCAGGAAGCTCACGATATGACAAGTCGCTGGGAAAAAATGGAGCCGGGGTACGAGGCGGACCAGCAGCGGCGGTTCGTGCAGTCTTTCAATCACGAACTGAAGTACACGCCGATTTTTATGGCACCGGCCTTTGCGCACCACGTGGACTTGACTGAAGACCAGATCGCGTTGGTAAAAGCTTGGCAGACCGGAATTGGAGGAAAAGACCCGCTGCCAGATCCGGTTATGAAGTTATTCGATATGCTCGTGCACGATACCTTGCTAACGAGTTGGCAGGATCACGTCTTGGCGCCGACACTGTACTTCCGGACGCGTGACAAGGACGTCTTCGGAAAAACGGATTTTGCCAAGGAAGACAAACAGCGGAAAAGGGATGACGATGCCGCCGCGCGAGTGGACAGGCTGAGTCAAGGTGGTGCTTCCAGGTTTAGCGCCGACACGCCCTAATTTATCGGTCGGGGATAATTTCTCTGCTGAAGATAAGGGCGGAGTTTCTGAACCTTTGTAATTGCTGTGAGCTTGGTGCTCTTTTTACCTCCCTGTTGTGTTGTCGTCGGAGGCCAGCGCTAAAAGTTCGATCTCTCTTGCCAAGATGGAATGCGTAGGCCGATAGAACCTGTCCGCATTTTTGTGTGCGAGGCGGTTAGCGGAGTTACCCGCGTGCGTTGGTAAAACGCTCTCCAAACAGAATCGCGAACTGGTTCATGGCTGAGGACCAGTCGAATGCCGCCCG